>NZ_JBNPXV010000002.1:154538-430376 GCF_050433125.1 Roseimarinus sediminis
TGGGACTCGAACCCACGACCTGCTCATTACGAATGAGCTGCTCTGCCAACTGAGCTAAAGAGGCTTATGGGGCGAATGTATTAAAAATAAATATTACAGTATGCAGTGAAGCCCTGATTTTTCTTTTTTTAATATAAAATTTAGTTCTCAACAAATCAAAGACAGCAGCTATTAAAAAAGGATGTCAACCCGAACGGATGACATCCTTTTTAATAATAAGCTATTGAGAATTTTTCGCATTTGCAGCCCTTCCTTTATAGATGAGCAGCGCAAAGTATTCTGGCTTTAGTTTTCGATCACCATCAGCACATCACCTTTTGATACTGAATCTCCGGCATTTAGTCTGATCTCCTTTACAATTCCGCTTGTGTTCGATGCCAGATTGTTCATCATTTTCATGGCTTCCAGTACCACTACCGTTTCACCTTGCTCAACCTGATCACCAACCTGTTTTTTGTATTCTACAATCATGCCAGGTATACTCGCTACAAGCTGGCCATTGCCGGGGCTGTTGATGTGTTCGCTTTTTTTCTGTTTTCGTCCTGCAAAACGTGGTGCTGCAACGGCATTTCGATCGTTGATTTCAACCGTGAAAGTTTCACCATCGACCGTTACTTCGAGTTCACGTCCATTGCCTTTTCCCTTTGAACTTAGTTCGCCCGACAAGGCTTTGGCAATCAGTTCCTGTTCCTTTTTTACCTGGCGGAGTGTTTTTGGCTTTACTTCTTCGGGAAGTTCTTCCATTCCGTATTTCCATTTCAGAAAGCGCTTGCCGGTAACGGGGTAAAGGGCGCAAAGTACAAGGTCGTCTTCGTCGCGTGCCAGGTCGCCAAACTTTTCCCTCACTTCGTCGAGTTCGGGTTCGAGTATGCTGCCTGGTCTTACATCGATGGGCTGATTACCACGCGAATAATCCAACAGGGCTTTCTGTTGCAGCTCAGGGTTGATTTCACGGGTTGTTTTTCCGTACAAACCGAAGCAAAGATCTTTGACTTCTTTGGTGATTTGGGCGTATTCTCCTTCTTCCTTGTCGAAAAGTACGTTGTTAACAGTTTGTACGCCAACAATCTGAGAAGTTGGTGTTACCAGTGGAATATTTCCCAGGTCTTTGCGCACTTTGGGAAGCAAACGAAACACCTCGTCCAGTTTATCGAGGGCATCCATGGCCTTTAGCTGATTGACCAGGTTCGAAAGCATTCCTCCCGGTGTTTGGTGCAACAACACGTTAATGTCGATGATCGAATATTTTGGATTGTTGTCGAGGTGACGGTACTTGGGGATGTATTTCTCCATCTCGTCGGCAATGGCTGTTATTTTTTTAATGTCGATGCCCGAATCGCGGTTGGTACCCAGCAGAGACATAATGATGGGCTCCACTGCCGGATGCGACGTGCGGTAGGCATAAGGGCCGATGCAGGTATCCACGATGTCGACGCCTGCTTCGATGGCTTTAAAAATGGCCAGGTCGCCCATGCCCGAGGTGAAATGGGTGTGCAGGTTCAAGGGGATGTTGGTGAATTTTTTGATTTCACGCACCATGTTGTAAATGTCATAAGGTGCGATGAGGCCTGCCATGTCCTTAATACAGATTGAGTCGACACCAAAGGCAACCAGCTCTTTTACCTTGTTCAGGTAATAGTCCATGTTGTACACTTCGCCCCCCAGTCGTGGTTCAGTAAGCGTATAACAAACAACACCCTGAAAATGCTTTCCATTGTCTTTAATGACTTTGGCAGCAGTTTCAAAGTTTCGGTAATCGTTCAATGCATCGAAGCAACGAAAGATGTCCATGCCATTGTCGATTGAACGCTGCACGAATGCTTTGACCACATCGTCGGCATAGTTGCGGTAGCCTACCACGTTCTGTCCGCGCAACAACATCGAAAAAGGGGTTTTGGGCATGTGCTTTTTCAAGGTTCGCAGGCGCTCCCACGGATCTTCGCCCAGAAAGCGGTGCATGGCATCAAAACTGGCTCCGCCCCATGTTTCTACCGAATGATAACCAGCATTATCGATCATCTCGGCTACCGGAAGCATGTCTTCGGTGCGTCCACGGGTGGCAAACAACGACTGATGCCCGTCGCGCAGGGTTACATCGTTTATCTTAATGGGGTTTTCTGCTTTTGGCCGATCGGCGGCATAAGAAACAGGTGTCATTTCCAACACTCCATGCTTGTCGTATTTCATTTTTGTTCCTCCAGATTAATTCATTTCCGGCGCTTGCAAATTGCTTTCGAAACAAAGGATTTTAAAGCTGCCGGGAAAAATTGATTACTGTTATTAAATCAAGACTTTAGGTTCTTCGTTTTTGAACAGGTTACGTGGTTTTTGAATACTTCCCCTGTGTTGAATCATTCGCTTCATATTCATGTGGATGGCTTTTCCTGCCTGATTCCATCCAGTCCCGGCCTTGACCGATGTCTCGGCCTTCAATGCAGTTTTCTCCTGTTCGATATAATAGGCTACGGCAATGGCCACTGCTTTTTTAATTTTTTCCTCTCTTGTCATCTTCTTTCTTTTTTCTGATCAAAATTGCATCGCTGACTACCTATGATTTAGTATTCATTGTCAATGTTAAAGTGGAATATTTCCATGTTTTCGGGGGGTGCATACTTCGGTTTTTGTGTGTAAGGCTTCCAGTGCATCGATGAGTCGCATACGGGTTTCGGACGGGATGATTACTTCGTCGACATAGCCCCTTTGCGCTGCCAGGTACGGCACGTTGAAAAGTTCTTCGTACTCCTTTATTTTTGCATCTTTCATTGTTTTTGAATCTTCGGCCTCGCTAATCTCTTTTCGGTAAGATGAAATCACTTCTACGGCACCCTTGGCTCCCATTACAGCTATTTCGGCTGTAGGCCATGCAAATACCATGTCGGCGCCCAGTGGTTTTGAGCACATGGCAAGATAGGCCCCGCCGTAATCTTTGCGCGTAACCACTGTAAACTTGGGAACGGTTGCTTCGGCAT
This sequence comes from Roseimarinus sediminis, assembly GCF_050433125.1. Classification (NCBI taxonomy): domain Bacteria; kingdom Pseudomonadati; phylum Bacteroidota; class Bacteroidia; order Marinilabiliales; family Prolixibacteraceae; genus Roseimarinus; species Roseimarinus sediminis. The sequence goes on from NZ_JBNPXV010000002.1 coordinate 157,508, forward strand.
AGCTCCAAAGTAATTTAGCCCCGTGACGAATAATTCCGTTTAACTCCTGCTGAACACCAGGCAGATAACCCGGAACATCGACGAAAGTGACCAGGGGAATATTGAAAGCATCGCAGGTACGCACAAAACGGCTGATTTTATCGGATGCATCAATATCGAGACAGCCGGCCTGCACCAGTGGCTGATTGGCAATTATTCCCACCGATTTGTTGTTCAGACGTGCAAAGCCAACGATGGCATTGGTCGCGTAATGTTCATGTACTTCGTAAAAATCACCATGGTCGATAACCGACTCAATTACCGCTTTCATATCGTAAGGCAGCTTCGAATCGTCGGGGATGATGGTATCCAATTCGTCACAGCTCCTTCCAGGATCGTCGTTCATCAACAGTTCGGGGGCTTCTTCCATGTTGTTGGCCGGAAGAAACTGCAGTAACTCGCGGATTGCTTCGATGGTTTCCTCGTCGTTTTCGCAGGCAAAGTGAGCGTTCCCGCTTTTGGTGTTATGAGCCATGGCTCCCCCCAGTTCTTCAAAAGTTGTTTCTTCGCCGGTTACCGTTTTAATGATGTAAGGACTGGTAATGAACATGTGACTTTTTTCCTTGACCATGAAGACAAAGTCGGTCATGGCCGGAGAATAAACAGCTCCACCAGCGCAGGGGCCCATAATAGCCGATATTTGGGGAATAATGCCCGAAGCCCTTGAATTGCGCATGAAAATATTTCCATAGCCATGAAGGGCGTCGACCCCTTCTTCGACCCGGGCACCGCCCGAGTCGTTTAAACCAACCACAGGTGAACCTGCTTTTATGGCCAGGTCCATTATTTTACAGATTTTGGCGGCGTGCATCTCACCAAGCGAGCCACCACGGGAGGTGAAGTCCTGTGAAAAAGCAAAGACGGTGCGTCCGAAGACTTTTCCATGCCCGACAATTACTCCGTCGGATGGGATTTCTTCTTTTTCTAATCCAAAATTTACCGACCGGTGTTTGACCAACATATCAATTTCACGGAAGGTGCCTTCATCAAATAATAAATCGATGCGTTCACGGGCGGAGAGTTTGCCTTTTTGATGTTGTTTGGCAATGCGGGCTTCTCCTCCCATTTGCTTCACCTCTTCACGTTTTCGTTTTAAGAGTTCAATTTTGTTCGATACACTCATTCTTTTTTATTTTAAAAGATTGCTATTTGGTCTACTGTCAGTAATTTCAGGGTGTGCTCCCCGTTTTTTAACTGGCGGCAAAATATCAATTTAAGGCAAAAAAAATGGGTGCTATTTGTCATTTTGGTCTCGCGCTATGGCTGGAACGCAGGTCATTCGACCAGCTAAGAAAATTTGTTTTGAAAGTTCAACTGATTATTTAAAATCTGACTTGTCTGTTTGATTAAGGTACTGATTGAAAGTTGTTTTATAACAAGCTGTTTTATAGCATAAAAATTGATGTGTTTTTCAATTTTTAGACTTTATTGTTTTTTTCTTCTATTTATCGATCATTGAGATTAAGCACAAAGATTAGGGTGATTTTGTTCTGTTAATTTAATATTATATCGAGAAAACTAGATATGTAATATGGGTCAAAACTATAGATATAGAATACGCATTTATAATTAAGGATGAAGGTATTTTTGTTGCTTTAAATGAGGTAATACTTGACATGACTTGTTTTATTCATTCCCGCTCCGTTGTCTTTGATTATGGATGTGGTTTGTATCCCTTTCTGAAAGTAATAAACGGGTAAGGGTAGCACAAAGGCGGTCAATTTTTTCCAAATCAATGTTGTCATCCTTTATCAACTTCATATTCCAGTTCCGTCAATTCATGTTCAATGAGCTGCAAAAAGATGTCCTTCTCTTTTCTTTTGAAGCGCTTACTTATTTTTAGAATATTTTCCATGCAACTTAGTCAACATGATGAGTGAGCAAGTTATGTATAAATATTTAATGGTGTTTTTGTGTGCTTTTGTGATTTGTTTGTGCTGTACGTTGTTTTTAAGGGGTGTGTTTGTATTTTGTTATAAAACAATTCAGTCAGGGTTGGTTGAGGTGGGGTCTGTTAAGAAAATAAGAATAGATATTTCGACATGACCCCTTTTTTGTTGCGGTTCGGTTTTGTTTGGCTATGTTCGTATTCTACTTTAAACCGAACCAACATGATGAACACCTTCAACCTGCTGTTAAGCGGAGCGCTGCTTGTGTGTATGCTGCTTCTTTTACTATTGTACATTAAAAACAGAAAGCTTCGAAACGAGTGTAAACGCTTTGAGATGAAAGCAGTGGCCGCTTTGAGAATCAATGAGACTGAAGCGGATACTGCCAGGGATGAACGCTGCCGTATGAACGAAGTACTGGCCAGTTTGGTATTGCAAAGCCCCAATGCCATTATGTTGATGGACCGCGATGGGAACATTGAACTGATCAACGAGGGCTTTACCCGGATGTACGGTTATACTTTCGACAATTTTACCAAACGTTTGGGAAGCAACTACCGGCAGACTTCGTTCAGCAACGATGTGGAATATCGGATGGAAACGGTGTTGCGTACCCGCCTGCCTTATCGCTACGAAGCGCTTAACATAACCAGCGAGGGAAGGGAAGTGTGGACACAAACGGCCCTGGTGCCAATTGTCGATGAGCAGGGTGAAGTGGTAAAACTGGTGACCATCGATACCGACATTCACCAGCGGGTGGTGAAAAGCGATCAGCTGGCGGCCGAAATTGAAGTACTGAAGGGACAGACTGATGAGCTGCTCGAACAGTTCAGGTACCTGCATCAGGTGTTTTCGGGTTTGTTCGAAAGCATTAATCAGCTGCAACATGCTACGGGTGAAAGTGACCAGATTCTCCGTTTTATTCGCTCAATATCGGATGAGACGAGGATACTGGGCTTTAATGCGTCGATTGAGGCAGCCAGGGCAGGAGAGTATGGACGAGGGTTCAGGGTAATTACCAACCAGATCATCGGCATTTCGCACAATACCATCGACAGCATCAACCAAATTGATACAATCATACACCGCATTGGTAAGGGGCAGGAGGAGCTGCTGGGGCGCAAGCAGGAATCGGAACGGCGTATCGCCCATTTTTACCAGCTGGCAATGCAACTGCGTGAAGCGTTGCACGATATTGAAGACGCGGTGACGGCGTTCAAGTCGTTGACTTAATGCACAAAGGCGGCTTGTACTGCGGCCGGGCGGACGCGGAAAGCTGCACACCTTGGCGGCAGGCTGCGAACGGCAGCGAGGAGGCGACCGGAGGGAGCCCCCGCAGCGCCTGTGAGCAGGTGCCGGTAAGGCGTGCACTTGCAGCGGGAGACCGATGAGCCGCCCTCACTTTTCCTTTCTACGTTTTTTTTGTCGCGGGATCGACATAAAGTGCCTTGTGGGTGCTTTCAATCAGATGGCGCAGGGGAATGTTTTTGGGGCAGCGACTCAGGTCGATGAGTTCCATGTTTTCACTGGTTGGAAAAGCGCCGGGCACCCAGTGGCCCTTGCCCTCGAAGGCGTTGTAACGAGTGCGTGCAAACTGGTCCATGTCGTAACAAAGTGCCAGCCGGCGCAGGCGAAGTACCTCGGCGATGTTGATGCCCGAAGGATCGTTTTGCATGCTGTAGCCGTCGAAAGCGCTGTAGGGGTCGCTCAGCAGCTGCTCGTCGAGGCGGTGTTTGATCAGGGCATCGGTGGGCGAAAGTGGGATTTGTAACGGGAATATGCCTCTGAGCAGTTCGAAGCTGGCCGTTTTGGGCAAGCCAAAAGTAAGCGTATGAATGGCCGGGTGGCTCAGGCAGAAGCGGGCATTCCACTGCAGGGGATGCAGCGGGTCAGTGAGTCTGCTCAGTTTGGGCGGCGGATTATACAACTGACCGCCTTTGTCGTTGGGCGAAATGATGAACACGCCCATGTCGTAACATTCGGCCAAATCGATGGCGGCCTTGTTGCGCTGAAAAAAATAGTAGTAGTGCAGATTGATGAAGTCGAACATTCGGGTTTCGATGGCCCGGATGATTACATCGAGCGGGGCGTGAGTACTAAAACCCACATGGCCGATGATGCCTTCGTCCTTCATGCGCAGCAGCTCTTCGACCGGACCGCCTGGTGCACAGGCCGTTTCGAGCAGTTCCTGCGTGTTGATGCCGTGCCAGGCGTAAAAATCGATGTAGTCGGTCTGCAGGTCTTTCAGCTGCTCTTCAAGCATCCGACGCGTAGCTTCAGCACTTTTCGGATGCCCTTTGGTCATGAGCAGGTAGCTGCTGCGTGCTTTGTTTAGTTCCTGATTCAGTACCTTGCCATAAAGCGTTTCACTTTTGGTGTAGCCGTAAGCCGTTTCTATCATATTGATGCCATGATCGAAAGCCTGCTGAACCGTATCGCGACATTCGTCAAGCGTATCGGCAGGGATTTCATGACGGGGCTCCTTCCAAACATTTTTATAGCGCATGCCTCCGAGGGTAATGACGCTTACCTTTTTTTCGGTTTTGCCAAAACGACGGTATTCCATTGCAGCGCTAAGTGGTGATAGTTGGCTAAAATCCATGCATCCTGTTTTATGGGTCAAATTTAGCAATTGATAACAGTACAGCCAAAGCATTGTTTAGTGTTGGCCGAAAGCAGGTAGTACCGGCTAAAGCAATTGTTGCCCCCCAAAAAAAAAGCGTGTTTTGTTATGATAAGAATGTTTGCTAATTTCAGGCAATCAATAACTACGTTAACATGATGGCCGGCAATGGAATTTTGCCGGCAACTCAGTAATGACCAACGATAACTTAATTTATACAAGCAATGAAAATTAAACCAGCTAAAAAAGTACGCGGCATACAACCGTTCGCCTTGGTGTTGTTCGCAGTGTTAATCAGTTCGTGCAATGGAACTTCCGATTTGGCGGTGTACACAGGCACTGACCGGGATTTTAGTACCATTGGCATCCAAAATCCCTATGGTGCAGGCATCGTATTCAGGGGCAGTGAAAACAGCGGTGCTGTGGCTTATGTAGCCAAGGGCGATACCGTGTGGCTGAAAGGTGAAATTGAAAAAAGCCGCCATGATTTAAGCACCACTTATGCATGGGAGCATGACGAAGGAAAAATCATTCTTGATGTAAAAGAAGCAAATGGAAATCTTGAATTTGAATTTAAGGTCGAAAATGAAGCTATCAAACCTGAAGCCTGGCTTTTAAATTTGGAAGCCGGAAAGGATGAATACTTTACAGGAATTTTTGAGCGCGTTGTCGACGGCCGGCAGGATGAGTCGTGGCGCGAAGGCATCACCACGGGTTTGAATTTGCGGGGCGAGCGCATGGATGTAAAGCTGAAACCCACTGTTTCGGCCTATGCTCCTTTTTTCATCTCGTCGGAAAACTATGGTTTTTCAGTCCATGGTACCTGGCCGGGAGTGATCGATTTTTGTCGCTCCAATCCCGAGCTGGTGCAAATTGCCTTCGAAGGTCCTTCGTTTGCGTTTACCCTTATCAGCGACGAAACACCCGCTGCCATTGTTCAACAGCATGCCCTGCAAAGCGGTCCTCCCCTTGTTCCACCTAAATGGGCCTTTGGTCCCTGGCGCTGGCGCGATGAGCATGTTCATCGTACAAAATACTATGACGGGTCGAAGGTTCATGCACCTTATAACTCCGAAGTGGCCGAAGACATCCTGCTGATGGAAGCCTATGGCATTCCTTGTACCGCCTACTGGATCGACCGTCCGTGGGCCATCGGCGATCGCGGTTTCAGCGATTACATGGTTGATTACGAACGCCTGCCTAATTTTGAGGCCATGATTCCCTGGCTCGATTCTAAAGGGATTGCCACCATGTTGTGGATAGGCCCCTGGGTGATGGGCGACATGGCTCAAACGGCCGAAGAACGCAACTATCACCTGGTGAGCAAGAAATGGATTGGCGACGGTCAGGTGTTGATGGACTTTTCGAATCCTGAAGCTTGCACCTGGTGGGGTGAAAACGGTCCGGCCAAACTGGCGCGCATGGGCGTGAAAGGCTACAAGCTTGATCGTGCCGATGGTGAAAAACTGGTCGATTCGTTGCATCTGATTGCTGCATCGGGCAAAACCTACCGTGAGAATTTCAACGACTATCCGCGTCAGTATGTGAAGGCAACTTACGAAGCCGTGCAACCGATTTTGGGCGACGACATGCTGCTGTTTCCGCGTGCACAATACACCGGTAGTTCGCGCTATGGTGCCTTGTGGGCTGGCGATACCGGCAACTCGGATGAAGGACTGCGTTCGGCATTGATCGGGATGTTGCGCTGCTCAGTGATGGGCTATCCTTTCTGGGGATCGGACACCGGCGGCTATCCCAAACGAATTGAAAGGGAAGTGACGCTGCGTTGGCTGGGCTTCTCGTGCTTCTCACCACTCATGGAAGTAGGTCCGACCAATAATCTCGGATTCTGGGGAATGAACTATGAGCCATCATTTGATCATGAATTGCTTGCCGCCTGGCGATTTTATGCCCAGCTGCGCATGCACCTGGTCGATTATCTGCATGCCCATGCGGTGATGACCGGGAAAACAGGAATGCCACTGGCACGGCCGCTGTTTCTCGAATATTTCGACCAATCGGCTGCATGGGAAACCTGGACCACCTACAAACTGGGCGACGATCTGTTGGTTTCGCTCATCTGGGAAGAAGGAAAAATAAAGCAGGATGTTTATTTGCCGGCTGGCGAAAACTGGATTGATCTTTGGTCCGGACAGGAACATGCAGGCGGTCAGTGGCTTGAAGTTACAGCAGCCCCGCATCAAATTTCTGTCTTTCAGAAAAAGGGAAGCAGTTTGCAATTGCCCGATCTCGAAAGCTTATACAACGAGTCGTTCGAAGCTACTTCGGTACGCCACGATATGAATGAACTGGAAAAGAAAGAGGGTTGGAAGTAAGCTAATGCAAGACAAAAGATAAAAAGACAAAAGACAAAAGACAAGAGATAAAAAGATAAAAGGTAAAAAGACAAAAGATTGGAGACGGGAGACAGGACACAAGACGCAAGACACAGAATGGAAGAGCGGCTGATCGTGTTGTAGAGAAAAGGCCTGGCGGAAGAATGAGTGTGCGGTGAAATGCGACGTAGTGCTTTGTTATGGTTGTAATGTTATGCTCTTTATTTAAAAAAGGCCGGGTTGTCAGGTGCCTGACAGCTCGTTGATGGTTTTATCTGGTAAACCAGAAAGCTGGATTTTTACAGGCTGATTTTGGCACTCAACAACTTGTTAATTTTTTTAATTGGATTGCTATGAGAAAGTTTTTTCATGGAACTTTGATATTTGGCTTTGTTTTGGTGTTACTGGCTGCCTGTTCGCCGCTTGAAAAGGAAACACTGATCGATCGCAAGGCTTTGGTGAACCGCAATAATGTTGTGGTAGAGGGCTTCGATTCGCTGGCTTCGTTGTCGGTAGGAAATGGCAACTTTGCCTTTACCACCGACCTTACAGGGCTTCAGACTTTTTACAAAGAGTATGAAAACGGAGTGCCTTTGGGTACGCAGTCGAACTGGGGCTGGCATTCAGTTCCCAACGAAGCCAACTATCGCATGGACGAAACCCTGAAGTATTTTGAAGTGGAAGGAAGACAGGTTCCGTACCGGCATCAGCTGAAGTCGAACCCGAGAGCCGAAGCTGCCTGCAATTATTTCAGAGCCAATCCACACCGCCTGCACCTGGGCATTATTGCTTTGTGGCTGGTAGATGAAAAGGGTGAAACAGCAGCACTGGAAGACATCAAAAATGCGACTCATCATCTCGACCTGTGGAGCGGAAAAATTACAAGCAACTTTGAATTCGATGGCCATCCGGTTCAGGTGGAGGTATTTGCACATCAGGATGTCGATTTGCTTTCGGTCAGGATTCAGTCACCCCTCATTACCCTGCACCGTCTGGGTGTTGAGTGGAAGTTTCCTTATGCCAAGGCCGAACACAGTCATCCCGGCTACGATTTTACTTCGCCCGAAAAGCATCGATCGCTTATGAATACCATCGCCGAAAACAGGGTGGTGCTTGAGCGCCGTCTCGATACCACCCGTTACCGGGTTGCTATACAGTGGAAGGGCAGTGGGCAGCTTACAGCCGAAGGAGCACATCACTTTCGCCTGCTCGATGGTGGTGACGATGTGCTGGAATTCAGTACCTTGTTTGCACCGTCGGAAGTGCCCGAAGTGCTTCCTGTTTTTGACGAAACGGCCCAAAACAACGAACTGGCCTGGCTCGATTACTGGAGCAACGGTGGCATGGTCGATTTTTCGGAATGTACCGACCCGCGTGCCCGTGAGCTGGAACGCCGGGTGGTATTGTCGCAATACCTTACCAAAATACAGAGCACCGGAACTTTGCCCCCGGCTGAAACCGGCCTTACCTACAACAGCTGGTTCGGAAAATTTCACCTTGAAATGCACTGGTGGCATGTGGCCCATTTTGCCCAGTGGCAGCGGCCACAGTTGATTCAGCCTCAGCTCGATTATTATTTTTCGTTGCTCGATGTTGCCCGTCAAACAGCTGCCGATCAGGGCTACGAGGGCGTGCGCTGGCCCAAGATGATTGGTCCCGAAGGGGAGAACAGTCCGTCGTCGATCGGTTCGTACCTTATTTGGCAGCAGCCGCACATTATCTGGCTGGCCGAGCAACAATTCAGGGTACGGCACGATAGTGCAGTACTGCATCGCTATGCCGGGCTGGTGTTTGAAAGTGCCCGTTTTATGGCAGACTTTCCCGTGTGGAACGACAGCGAAGGGGTTTACGACCTGCAGGCACCGCTGATTCCGGCTCAGGAGCATTGGGATGTTGAAAGCACCGTGAATCCGCCTTTCGAACTGGCTTACTGGTACTGGGGCCTGAGTACGGCGCAGGAGTGGAGAAAGCGCCTGGGGTTGGAGCCCGACGAACAATGGGAAGAGGTAAGGATGAAGCTGGCAGCACCCGATCAGGCCAATGGTGTATACCTGGGAATTGAAGGAGCAAGCGATTCGTACAAAGATCCTGAGCTGATGCGCGATCATCCCATGGTGCTGGGCGCCTACGGCATTCTGCCCGAATGGGACCAGATCGACCCCGACATCATGCGTTTTACCATGCACACCATTGCCAAACGATGGAACTGGCAGGCCACCTGGGGCTGGGACTATCCCATGAGTGCCATGGCTGCGGTACGTTTGAATGAACCCGATATGGCCCTCGATTTTCTTTTGAAAGATGTACAAAAAAACACCTACCTGAAAAACGGCCACAATTATCAGGACGAAAGATTGAGGATTTATTTACCGGGCAACGGCGGACTGTTACAAACCGTGGCCATGATGTGTGCAGGTTGGGAAGGCTGTGAAAGCACCAATCCCGGCTTCCCCGACAATGGCAAATGGAAGGTGAAATGGGAAAATATTTCTCCGGTGTTTTAAGGGACATTGAATCATTATCGGTCATTCTGAAAGTGAGATGGATTGAAGATTGAATATAAAAGTAACCAGATAAAAGAAAAGATATTAGATAATAGACTTTAGATAAGACTTTAGAAAATAGATAAAAGACTATTACTTTAAATCAAATAGAACGAAATATTAATTGCTTGCGCTGGCCAGAAACAATCAGGGCGAAATAAAAATCCATGCACTCACCTTATTCCCTGTCATGCCGGCAATAAGTTATAGTTACCGGTTTTGAGACATTAACGTAGCGCTTCCTGTATTTTTCAATTGTGAACGAAGTCGTTTTGTTGAGTACGGTATCGATATTTCTGAAAACCAGCCCGAAAGTGAACTGAAATGCGGTTTAAGCTTCAGGTTTTGATCAATGGACTGCAAAAAGAGTTCTAAAGCTGAACTCAACGCTTGTTGAGACCTGAAAGAAGTATTTTTTGAGCCAACAAAACGTAATGACGCCTGAAGGACGTCTTTTTGGCTTCGCGAAACGTGTTGAGACGCTCAGAAAAATTATTTCAACATTCAACACATAAAAAGTTGCCGGAAATAATTATTTCAGGCAACTTTTCGCGTGTTGAGCGCCCAAAAACGTTTTTACAGGTCCGAAGAAAAATATTTTCCTGCTTTAGAACTCTTTCAGCCAACTCGCGATGGTGTAGGCGCAAAAAAGAGCTTTTTCTGCATACTTTTTTGTTGTGACGGCAGTTTATACGTCAAAAATAAGCCACGAAGTGTGTTGCTGTCGATTTAAACGACTTTCAGGCAAGTTGTACTGTGGAGATGGTTAAAAAGTGAACATCTTGTTAATACACTTTTTATTATCAATTCAACTTAGCGCCTTAGCGTCTTTGCGAGCTTTTTTTCACGCAAAGACGCTAAGGCGCTAAGTTGTTGTTGTGTTAATGCCCTGTCATAATCGCTACCAGTATCATGGGATTGAAAAGGGACTGAAAGTGAGATGGATTGAAGATTGAATATAAAAGAAACCGGATAAAAGAAAAGATATTAGATAGTATACTTTAGACAATAGACAATTAGATGAAAGATGGGGCATAAAAAAGGTGGAGTGTTAATTTTTTTCAAATCCGGTTTCGATTATGCCTGCTGTCGTGCAGTCGTTATGTCTTTCTCTTTTCTCAACCTCAACCTCAACCTCAACCTTAACCTTAACCTTAACCTTAACCTCACTCCCTTACCAGCCCAAAAACTGCATGGCCAAACCAGCCAACAGTATCATCATGCCGGCCACCAAATGAAGGTATTTTTCCCTTTGTTTGATCCTGATTAGCGAGTAGCCTTTGTAGCCCAGAAAAACAATGCTTAGCATGGTGCCCACGGTGGCAAGTCCAAAAACGATGCTCACGGCGGCAATTCCCAGTGTGTTGTGCTCTGCTGCCGGATAAATGAGCAGCGGGATCAGCACCTCGCATGGGCCAAAAACAAAAATTAAAAAAAGAATCCAGGGGGTAAGCCGGGTAGTATCTTCACTGTTGCTGTTGATTTTTGCATGCTGCCATTCGCGTATTTTTTTGGGAACCATGAAGGCAGGCAGGTGGTGATGGCCGCCATTCCGGAGAAACAGGTAAAGACCGTATACCGAATAAAGGACACCAAAGGCAATGAGCAAAAGGGCAACCACATCGCCACGCCGGGCTTCGATGCTTTCGAGTTGCGAAAGGCTGATCCCAAGAGCAATGCCGGCAATGCCCAAAACAACCGACCCGGCTACATGGCCTACTCCCGAGATGAAAGTAATCCAGAGTGTTTTTTGCTGCGTCCAGTTGCGGGCACGGCTCAGTACAATAAAAGGCAGGTAGTGGTCGGGGCCCAGCAGGGTGTGAATAAACCCGAGCGATGCTGCTGTAATTAAGAGGAGGTAAAGGTCGTTCATGCTTTGTTGTTGTTACAGTTGATTGATTAATGAAGCCTGACAGGCAGCTCCGAAACCGTTGTCGATATTCACCACCGAAATGCCGCTTGCACAGCTGTTGAGCATGGCCAGCAGTGCTGAGAGTCCCTGAAAATTGGCACCGTATCCCACGCTGGTAGGTACACCAATGACCGGTTTATTTACCAGGCCGCCAACCACGCTGGCCAGCGCGCCTTCCATGCCGGCCACCACAATGACCACCCTGGCTCCCGTTATAAGGTCGAGCTTGTTAAACAGCCGGTGGATGCCGGCAACACCAACATCGTATACGGTCTCAACGCGGTTGTTCAGGAAGCGCGCTGTAACGGCTGCTTCTTCGGCTACCGGCAGGTCGCTGGTTCCGGCGGCCACAATGGCGATGTAGGAAGCACCCGGAACTGTTGCCCGGTGTTTGTAGCTGATGGTGCGCGCCAGCTCGTGGTATTCGGCATCGGGAACGTAGGCTTTAACGGCTTCAAACATTGCGGCATTGGCCCTGGTAGCCAGAATATCGGTCCGGCTTTCGTACAGACGGCGGGCAATCTGAGCTACCTGTTCAACTGTTTTCCCTTCGGCATAAATGATCTCGGGCATGCCGGTACGGCGCAGCCGGTCGGTATCGATGGTGGCAAAACCTAACTCGGCAATCCCCCGGCTTGAGAGCATTTGCAGTGTTTCGCCAAGCGACTGATCGCCGTTTTTGTAGCTTTCGAGCATTTGCTGTAGTTCCATATTTAAAAATCTATTTCACTTTTTTAACTGGCTGTTTGGCGAATGTGCACAAGCGCAGCAGGCAAAAGCGAGTGGATGATTAATCGTTATTTTTCAGTTGTTTAAGTACTTCTTTTTCGATCCGATCGATGGTGGTATCATGCTCGAGCGCCAATTGACGGCATTGCTCAAATTCAGCTTTGGCATGAATCGCCTGGCCCCTGTAGTAGCTCACCTTGACAGCAACATCACCAAAACGGGTGGTCACTGTTTGGCTTTCACGCGGCAACAAATGCTTTTGAACAGGATACTCGCGAATACCCAGCGAAGTGCTGTGTTCAAAAATGATGCTTTTCAGTTTTGAACTTTCAGTTGGGCTTGTCAGTACCGAAAGCTGATTGGCCGGACGCGATTTCTTCATGATGATAGGGCTTACCCAAACGTCGGCAGCACCGGCTGTGAAAAGGCGGTCGAAAAGATCGCTGTAGCGCTCGGGGTTCATGTCGTCGATGTTACATTCGAGTACGGTGGCTGATTCACTGAGCACGCTGTCGGATGCATCGTTGGTTTCCGAAAGATAAAGCCGGAGGATGTTGGGCACCTCCGAAACATCGCGCTGACCAATGCCATAGGCTGTTTGGGTGATGTGGAAATTGATATTTTCGGTAAATTCATCGACGGTGGCTGCCAGGATGGCTGCTCCGGTTGGGGTGGTGGCTTCGTGATTGACCAGCCCGGTTTTTACAGGGATGTTTTCAAGAATCAGGGCAGTGGCCGGTGCCGGAACGGGCATGATGCCGTGGGCACATTTTACGGTACCTCCGCCCAGTTGAACCGGCGATGAAAGTACTTTGTCGATTTTAAGGGCATCGAGACAGATGGCGGCTCCAACAATGTCGGCAATGGAGTCGAGGGCGCCCACTTCATGAAAATGGACTTTCTGTACGTCGATGTTGTGAACGCGCGCTTCGGCTTCTGCAATTTTCCGGAAGATGGACAAGGCCATGCTTTTCACTTTTTCACTCAGGCTGCTGCCGTTTACTATTTCTTCGACATGACGCAGATGGCGGTGCTTTTCATTGTCGGGATTTTCAATCACAACCGTGGCTTTGGTGCCCGAAATGCCGCGTCGAAGGTCTTTTTCAATTTCGATATGAAAACCTTCAATATTTAATTTTTCAAGTTCGTTTTTCAGATAGGCAGCATCAACGCCCAGGTCAATCATTGCTCCCAGATTCATGTCGCCGCTGATGCCTGCGAAGCAGTCGTAATACAGTATTCTCATGGTGGTCTTGTTTTAAAATGCAGTTTTTATTTCGATTGGATGACTCGGTTGAGTTTGCCCGAAACGAGCCCTTCCTCATCAATTACACAGCTTTTAAATCCAAGCGAAATGATTTTTTCGCTGATCTCATCGCTGACAGGTTGTAATCGTACCAGATCTTCTTTCTTTACTTCGATCTTTCCGTAGTCGCCGTAGTGCCTTACTCTTACGTCGGAAAAGCCGTAGCCGTTCAGGATTTCTTCGGCCTGCTCTATTTGTCGCAGTTTTTCGCGGGTAACCGATTGATTGTAGGGAATGCGGGAACTCAGGCACGGACTGGCCGGTTTGTCCCAGTTGGGAAGGCCAAAGTAGCGCGCCATTTCACGCAATTCACCCTTGCTGACCTTGCAATCGACCATGGGGGACAGCACGCTGAATTGCCGTGCAGCATCGATGCCCGGCCGGTAATCGCCCAGGTCGTCGAAGTTGGTGCCGCTCAATACGTCAAAGCCGGGATATTGATCAGTCAGGGCGCTTAAATCGTGAAACAGGTGTTCCTTGCAGAAAAAGCAGCGGTTCACCGGATTCTGATTGTAACGTTCATCCTCCAGCTCGTTGGTTTTTATCACTTCGAGTTGAATATCGAAATCACGGCAGAAAGCCTGTGCCAGTTCATAATCGCTCGTCTTCAGACTTTCGGAATTTGAGATGACGCCGATGGCTTTTTCCCTGCCCTGAAATTTTCGGGCCAGATACAGTACCAGACTGGAGTCAATACCGCCCGAAAAGGCGACAATCGAACCCTCGCGCTGACTGAACCAGTCTTCGAGCTGTGTTAGTTTTTGTTGTACGGTGTTGCCTATCTTGTTGTTCATATTTGAATTTTTCAGGTAACTAATATTGAAAAGATAATTAATGGGCCCGGGTCATCGACAGTTTTCCATGCTGAATTCCCTTCAGGCTGATCAGTTGGTCACTTAACGAAGTGAGCCGTTTAGCGATCCCTTTTACAGCGATGATTTCGAGGCACTTGTTTTGTTCAAGCATGAAACGCTGCACCGAAAGAATTTCATCAAAAAAAAGATCATAAATTGAAGTAAGCTGATTTAAAACTTCCCTTTTGTGTGGATCGTAAAAAATATTGATGCTGCCGGCGACCTGATTGTTGCACTGCCACTTGTGTTCAACCAGATTTTTGTTGATCAGATGTCGAATGGCTTGTGAACGGTTGGCAAACTGGTTTTCTTTAACAAACTCGTCAAGCGCTTCCAGCAATTCCTGTTCTATAGATATTCCAAATCGTGAAACGGTCATCGTAGCATGAATATTTAAATTGGTAACACCCCAAAGTTAGAAAATAACCCTTCGTTTGTATGTTTTGTTGCTGAAAAATGTAAAAAATGAATAGAATATGTTAAAGATTAAACAAAAAGCCCTTTTGATGTGTCTTATCATTTCTATTTAAGCAGGAAATGCTTTCATTTGCTGCTTGTAAAACAGGAAAACTTTAAACTTTGAGAAGAAATATATTATTTGCCACCGCTGTCATGGCCTTATGGTTTCTGGCCGGCAGTTGGGGATATACCGGCCATGACAAAATTGTCAGGAATTCGCTCAATTCATTCAATGAGCCGATGGGGAATTTTGCTGTCTGGATCGATGGGGTGGCAAGTCACTCGGGTGACCCCGACCGTCGAAAGTCTTGGGATGATAGTGAAGGAATCAAGCATTACATCGACATCGACAATTATGACGAGTACAAGCAGAATGGCTTTATTTCGCCCGAATACGACACTTTGGTGGCGCGCTATGGCGAGCGCTTCGTAAAAGACCAGGGAACCTTGCCCTGGGCTACCATGGCCAGCTACGATTCTTTGGTTTCGACCCTTCAGCGTCGTGATTATGAAAAAGCCCTGCTTTTTGCCGCCGACTTAAGCCATTATGTAGCCGACGGACACATGCCCCTGCATCTTACGCGCAATTACAACGGGCAGTTCACAGGGAACACGGGCATTCATTCGCGTTATGAGTCCGACATGGTCAACCATTTTGTTGATCAGCTTGTTCCCGGTGGGGAAGAAGTGCTTAAGGCAGAAGATATTCAGGAGTTTATTTTTTCATACATGTACCCTAATTATCCCTTGCTCGATTCGATTCTGAATGCCGACGATTATGCCAAAACGGTCAGTTCAGATACAAAGTCTACTGCCTACCGTAACGCTTTGTGGGAATATACCAACGAAATGACCATCGACCTGTTTGCATCGGCCTCGCATGCCTTTGCTTCCTTGTGGTACACGGCCTGGCTCGAAGCTGGTTCACCCGACATTACCCGTTCGGTTTCGAAGGCACTTGAAAAACCCTTCATTTTCGATATTCAATCTCTTATACTCGATAAGGCAGACAGCTTGCTGAACGTTACTTATCAACTGGACAAGGCAGGTGTGGTGGAATTTGAAATTCTGAGCCTTTCGGGTGAGCTGCACAAGACTGAAAAGGTACAAAAGCAAGGAGAAGGTTTGTATCATATTCAACTCAATGTTCATTATCTGTCGAAAGGGGTTTATTTGTTAACCATGACCGGTGATGGAAAACTGTCGGTCGAGAAGTTTGTTATTCCTTAGTTGCTTCCTTTGGGGCGCTTTTCAGTTTCGGGTTCATTTCCAGCTGTAAATAGAGAATGCAAGGAATAACTATCTTTGTTGGCATGTTGAAATACCTCTTTTTTGTACTTTTAAGCTTATTCTGTCTGGGTTTTGCCCGGGGCGGAAGCCTGGTAATCAATGAATTCATGGCGGCCAACAATGGTGCTGTGAGCGATCCCGATTACAACGAAAGCTCCGACTGGATAGAACTCTACAATGCCGGAACAGTCGATGTAGATCTGGGAGGATACCGTTTAAGCGACAAAGTCAGTGATTCATTAAAATGGATCATTCCGGTCAATACTACCATCAGGGCAGGTGAATTTCTGCTCATTTGGGCCGATGGAATGAGTCAGGGCCTGCATACTTCCTACAAATTATCGGCCGCAGGTGAGGAGCTGGCGCTTTTTTCACCCACGGGAACGATCATTGATTCAATCAGCTTTGGCCCTCAGGAATCGGATGTTTCGATGGGACGTATCCCCGATGGGGCTGAACAATGGGGATATTTCATTGCACCAACTCCGGGAGCTCCCAATATCAGTCCCAATTTTGAGGGTTTGGTGCTGAACCGGCCTCAGTTTTCTCCTCCGGGAGCCATCTATCATCAGAAACAGCTTGTTCGCCTGTCGAATACCTTTGGCGGCAGCATTCGTTATACTACCAACGGAAGTGAGCCTACAGAACAATCAGCACTTTATACTCAGCCCATCGAAATCAGCAGTACGACCGTACTGCGTGCGCGTATTTTCAGAGAAAACGAAGTTCCGGGTGAAATCATTACGCATACTTATTTCATCGACACTGACGATTCGATGGGAGAACTTCCTGTTGTATCGCTGGTCAGCGACCCCGATAATTTCTGGCACCCCGAAAAAGGGATTTACGTTCAGGATTTCAAACCGGAGTGGGAAGTACCGCTTAATATCGAATTTTTTGAAAATGATGGCAGCGATCGGGCGGCCTTCAATGAAAAAGCAGGTACGAAGGTGAATGGCCTGTATTCGTGGCAGCTTCCACAGAAAATGCTGGGCATTTATTTCAGAAAAGCCTATGGAAAGGGAAAACTTGATTTTCCACTGTTTTTCGACCGTGAGCGAACCGCCTTTGATTCATTTGCTTTGAGGGCTTCGGGCAGCGACTGGTCGTACACGCTCTTCCGCGACGGCCTGGCCCAGTCGCTTACTGCGATGAACATGGAAGTCGACTACCAGGGCTTCAGGCCTTGTGTGGTGTATGTCAACGGCGAGTACCTGGGCATTCACAACATCCGTTCGAAGGTCGACAAAGACTTTGTTGTTGAGAATCATCAGCTGGGCGACACACCGGTCGACATGATTGAATACGAGGAGTATGTCGAGGAAGGCAGCATTGATGCCTATGCTGCTTTCGAGGATTTGTACCACAACGATTTATCGGTACAGGCAAATTACGATGCAGTGGCTGAGCAGATGGACATTGAGAATTTCACCGATTTCATCATCACCGAAATATATGTACGTAACACCTCGGTCGATCACAATGTAATGGCATGGAAACCCCGCGAAGGTGGGAAATGGAAATGGATACTGATGGACCTCGACCGTGGTTTTTTCAAGCCCACCGAGAACAAAATTGACTATTACGCCGAAAGAAATGTTACGCCATTTAACTACCTGCTGCAAAACGAAGGATACCGGAAGTATTTTGGACGCCGGCTGTCCGATCATCTGTTAACAACCTTTGCTCCCGAAAGGGTAAAGAGTGAAGTGGATCGCTTCAAAAAAAACATTGAAAATGAAATTCCCCGGCACATCACCCGATGGGAAGGGACCACCTCGAATTATGGCGATGCCCTGCCATCGACTGACTACTGGACTGAACAGCTTGAAGCCCTGAAATCGTTTGCCGGAGTAAGGCCCCCGGTTTTGCTTGCCGACCTCGAAACGTATGGTTTCGAACAGGCCATTCCCCTTTCATTAACAAGCATTCCTGCCAATGCAGGCCAGCTAAGTTTCAATGGATTGCATGTTTTAACAAGCACCGTTGCAGGTGCCTATCCTGGCAATGAACTCATTGAACTTGAAGCCAAAGCGCAGGCCGGCTATCGTTTTAAAGGCTGGGCCGGGGGAAGCATGCTTTCCTTCATCGAAGCCGAATCGACATGGAAATATTACGACCATGGGACTTTGCCTGCCAGCAACTGGGCCGATCCGGATTTCGACGACAGCAACTGGTCGCAGGGCCAGGCAGAACTGGGCTATGGCGACGACGATGAGAATACTGAAGTTGCATACGGCGGCGATTCCCGTAATAAATACATCACCACCTGGTTCCGTAAAACCTTTCAGGCAGAAAGTGAAAACCTTACCGGGCTGCAAATACAGCTAAAGTGCGACGACGGGGCCGTGGTGTACCTTAACGGCAAAGAACTGATGCGTAAAAACATGCCTGAGGGAGCAGTCGATGCTGATACAAGAGCACTTGTAGCCATTGGCGGAAGCAGTGAAGATGAATTTACCCTGTATCATTCGGGAAGCGATGCCTTGATCGAAGGGACCAATGTATTGGCAGTTGAGGTTCACCAGGCCGGAGGCAGCAGCAGTGATATCAGCTTCGATTTGAGCCTGAGTGCCATCGTGCGCAGCGAAGCAATTGTGGAAAGTGATCGGTCGTTTTCTTTTTCTCATCAGGAGGAAAAGCACCTCTTTGCACTTTTTGAAAGTGATGGAAGCTGCCTGGTACCCGATACCATCGATCAGGAGTTGGTGCTCAGCCAATCCTGTTCACCTTACAAGGTGCCGGCCGATGTGTGGATTGCACCCGGAGGAAAACTGATTGTTGAGGCCGGTGTTGAGCTGCATTTTTCCGACGGGGTAGCAATTACCATCAACGGGGCAATGGATGTTATAGGAGAAGAAGGAGCGCCGGTGGTCCTGATGAGCGATCCTGCAAGTGAGCTTCAACGATGGGGCTTTCTGAATTTTGTAAATGCCGACACTTCAAGATTGAACAGGCTGATTATTGAAAATGCATCGAAAGGCCAGCATCCCTTAAAGGAATGTGCTGCCATTGCTGCCTTCAATTCGCTTGTGTACATCGACGGGCTGACCATCGAAAAGGTGCATGCCAACCCGATCATGGCCCGCTATTCCGATATCCGGCTTATTAACAGCAAACTCCATTCGGCCATTACCGGCGATTTGATCAATGTGAAATACGGAAAAGCTTTGATCGATGGCTGTGAGTTCGTAGGAAATAAAATGCCAGACACCGATGCCATCGACTACGATGATGTGACCGACGGTGTAATCCGCAACAGCATGATCCGTGACTTTCATGGTTTCAACAGCGATGCCATCGATATTGGGGAACAGTGCAAGAATATACGAATCGAAAATGTGCTGGCCTACAACATTACCGACAAGGGCATATCGCTTGGACAGCAGTCGACCGCTCACATTAATTCCTCGGTGTTTGTCAACTGCAATCTTGGCGTTGCCATCAAGGATTCAAGTCACGTTGTCATTGATCGGTGCACCTTTTATGCAACGGGTACAGCCATTGCCGCTTTCGAGAAAAACCCGGGCGATGCAGGTGGCAATGCAGTGGTGACGAATTCCATATTGTCGAACTCCTACGATCAAAGCTGGCTGGCCGACCAGCATTCGTTTGTCGATATCACTTATTCGCTTTCGGATAATGATGCCTTGCCGGCAGATAAAAACAATTTATTGACCAATCCGCTCTTTGTCGCTCCCAATGTGTTTGATTTTCAGCTGGCAGCTGTTTCGCCGGCAAGAGATGCCGGTACCGATGGAAATATTGGGGCCAATGGAAACTGGAAAGTAATGGCTGGAATGCCTGTGATTTCATCCCTGCTTTACGATCCGGTTTTAACAGCCGGCAATATTGAGTTAGTCAGCCTTACCAACCCGGGAGAAGTAGACATTGATCTTTCAGGCTTTCGTTTTACCCGGGGTGTTACTTTCACTTTTCCTGAGGGTACGATACTTGAGCCGGGGCGTTCGCTTTATTTGAGTGATGATGCCTCGTCGTCCTTCTGGTTGGAAAAGACGGCCCGTGTTTTTCAGTGGGAAAGCGGGCGGCTGGCCAACGAAGGGGAGCGAATTCGACTCGAAAGCCCGGGAGGAATTGTGGCCGATCAGCTCAACTACCTGCCTTTGGCTCCGTGGCCTGCGCTTAATAAGGAAGAAGGGATCGAGCTGGTCAATTCAGCACTGGACAACCACTTTGGGGAAAACTGGACAACGGTGAATGTCGGACTGATGGTTGGCCGTGAAGTAATCAACCAGACGGCTACAATGACCTTTTATCCCAATCCTACCCGCGGAGCCGTATACTTCGATCGGCAGGACTTCGAAGGTAAAATTGCAATTTTCAATGTGATGGGGGAATTGGTGAAAACCATTGAGGTGGATGCTATGCAGGGAAAATTTTCGATGGATGAGCTGCCCAATGGAGTGTATCTGCTTCAAACGGCTGTTGGCAGCCAGCGTATTCTGCTCTTGCATTAAATACAAAAGGGCCACTTTTTAAAAAGCAGCCCCTTGTTTGTTTTGTTCCTTCTTATTTCAAGGTAAAGGTTTTTTCAAGCAGAATATTATTTGAAGCCGATCCGATCAGCACATCAAATTTACCGGCTTCTGCCTTCCATTGGTGTTCGTCTTCATCGTAAAACGAAAGTTGGCTTTCGTCAATTTCCAATTCAACCAGTCTTTTTTCACCGGGCTTCAGATGCACCTTAATGAAGTTTTTCAATTCTTTTTCAGGACGTTCAACACTTGCCTTGTGATCGTGGATGTATAGCTGCACAATTTCGGCACCTTCGGTTTCACCGGTATTTTCAAGGGTGAAATGAATTTTCAGTTTTTCTCCCTTTTTCAGCTCGGGGGTCGAAAGTTTGAGCTGGTCGTATTCAAAGCTGGTGTATGATAAACCATGCCCGAAATGATAGTGTGGTTCGATGTCACGGGCTTCGTACCAGCGATAACCGGTAAATACTCCTTCGTTATAATGAATGTCGTATACAGGTAACGACATGTCGGAGTCGATGTCCCAGCCGGTGTAGAGTATTTCATCTTCGGGGATATAAGGATGTCCGGGTGAATCTTTGAAATCCTTCTCAATGGTGATGGGGAGCTTTCCCGAAGGACTAAAATCGCCTGCAATGATTTCGGCCAGTGCCTGGTTGCCGTTTTGTCCGGGATACCAGCTGTAGATAATGGCCGCTGCCTGATCGTTCCATGGGCTCATGTTGATTCCGCTTCCCGAATTAACGAGCATGACCACTTTGTTGTTCGATAACAGGATATTCTGTATCCGGTCGTTCTCTTCTTCCGGGAGGTCGAATGGTTTGTCCCAGCCTTCGCTGTCGAAGGTTCCGGTAGCACAAAGTACCACATCGGCTGCTTCAATTTGTTCTTCGGTGGGGGCTTCAACGTAGCTAAGCTGTTCGCCAAAGCGTGCTTTCAGCGCGTCGAGCATGGTCACCCAGTTGTAGCCTTCAACATCGGCCGAACCGCCACCACTCATGCGCAGTGTCATGATGCGGCCGGTGGCCAGTATTTTCAATTCAGGGTTGTTAAGTGGAAGCAGCTTGTTTTCGTTTTTCAGCAGAACAATGCCTTCGCGTGCAGTTTGCAGCGCGATCTGTTCGTGTTGTTCAAATTTAGCCAGAAAGCTTTCATCTTTTACCGGCCTTTGGTCGAGTTCCATGGCCAGCTCGGTGGCAATGATGTTGCGTACCATGCGGTCGATATCGCTTTCGGCTACCTTGCCTTCATCGAGTAAGCGCTTTGCATTCGAGCGAAGGAACGAATCTCCAAACTGATCAAACATGGGCCATCCTTCAACGCCTTCGCCGGGCATGTCGAGATCGAGTCCCGACTTGATTGCCTTCTCAGGATCCCATACCGACCACCAGTCGGACATCACCAGCCACTTAAAGCCCAGCTCCTTGCGGAGCAAGTCGGTAATTGCGTATTTGCTCTGGCCACACCATTCGCCGTTGAGCTGGTTGTAAGCGGTCATTACGGCCATGGCTCCTGCATCAACTCCGGCTTTAAAGGCCGGAAGATACAGCTCGTGCAGTGCCCTTTCCGACACAATGGAGTTGGATGTACGTCGTCGGTAATCGGTGTTGTTGGCAATAAAGTGCTTTAATGTTGCAATGGTTCCGGTGCTTTGTACACCCCTTATGTAATTTTCGATCAGGCGTGCTGCCAGATAGGGATCCTCGCCAAAGTATTCAAAATTACGACCGTTTTGAGCCAGGCGATAGTGGTTCATTCCGGGCCCAAGCAGAACAGCAATTTCGCCGGCGCGACATTCTTCGCCAATGCTGCGGGCAAAATCGTGCGCCAGTTGGCGGTTCCAGGTCGAAGTGAGCATAATGGGGCAGGGCATGGCCACCGATCGCTCGAGCTGATCGTCAAGGTCTTTTCTGAGGTGCACCCCCTGGGTGGCATCCGAAAGGTACAGCCTTGGCAGACCTGCACTTTCAACTTCATGAACAAAGAAAAAATTGTGACCGCCGATCATGTCGATTTTTTCATCGATGGTCATTTTGGCTACGATAGCATCCCCTCTTTCTATTGCTGTATCGTAGGCAACTGGTGGAGTGTAAGGTACAAAGGCTTCATTTTTCGAAACCTGTAGTTCTTCTTTCATCGTACAGGAAATAATGGTGATGAATAAAACATAAAGAATTGCTTTTTTCATTGTTAACCGGTTTAGTTAGTTAGACGATGACACGGGCGTCACCGCATAATACAATGTTAAGCAATTCTTCCGAATTAAAAAGAATATACCTGCGAACACTTTGTATCACAGGTATATTCTTGGTGAAGTAGCTTATTTTGCCTTCGTTTTTTCAATAAATTTCTGATGTCGCCACGCAGCTGCCAGGGTGAGTAATAAAACTGTCGATATGGTGTAATAAACAAAAACAGGAACTGGTACCGGATCGCCACCTGCATAGGAGTGCAATCCTGAGAGGTAGTAATTTACTCCGAAATAGGTCATCAATATCGAAGCAAAACCATAAAGCGCCAGTACATTGAATACAAAAATTCCTTTAAGGCCGGGGATTAAGCGGGCGTGTGTCACAATGGTGTAAACGAGGACTGAAATCAGCGCCCAGGTTTCTTTGGGATCCCAGCCCCAGTAGCGTCCCCATGATTCGTTGGCCCAAACAGCGCCCAGAAAAGTACCGATGGTTAACAGATAAAGTCCTGCAATGAGACTTTTGTGGTTAATGATGGTCAGGTTTTCGATGGTTGAGCTAATTCGCTGCTGGTTTTCCTTGTTTTTGAAAATAAACAATATCAGGTTGATAATCCCCAGAAGAGCGCCAAGTCCCAGAAAGCCATAGCTGGCCGTGATTACCGAAACGTGAATGGTGAGCCAGTACGACTGAAGTACGGGTACCAGATTGGTAATTTGAGGATCCATAAAACTCAGGTTGGCCACCATCAGGGTTAAGCCGGCAAGAACAGCCGTAGCAGTGAGAACAAATGGCGAGCGGCTGTTAAACAGAAAACCTGCCAGAATAGTCACCCACGAGATGAAAATCATCGATTCGTAACCGTTGCTCATGGGCGCATGCCCCGAAACGTACCATCGGGCAATGATTCCAAAGGTATGGAAGGCAAAAGCCAGCAGCATGATCCAATAAAATGAACGGCTGACCAACTTGGGAAGCTCCTTCCCAATGATGATAAATACGAGCAGAAGAATAAGAAAAATCAGACCTGCTGTTGCATAAAAGGGAAAGAGCTTCTGAAAAGGATTGTATTTGTAATACATGATTTCAACCTCTGTTTTGAAATCAGATGGCAGCTCATAACCTGCATTGGCTTCCTGGAAGCGAATCAGTCCGTCGAGGTATTCATTGGCAACAGTATAATCGCCGGTGGTCTTTGCCTTTTGAACTTCGTCGAAATACACCGAAACAATGTTGCTCAGAAACAGTGAATCTTCCGCGTTTACAGCCAGTAAACGTGCTTCGGATGGCGGATACCAGCGGGTGCTGTCGGCTGCCCCGGGAACCGGCAGTATGCGAAGGTAATTCCCTGCAAAAATTCCAAAGCAGATATTCACCTTCTCATCGGTTTTGATCACTGCCTTGTCGAATTTATCACGTTCAACCGGAGGTTTGGCAAATACCGTTTGGGTAAGCTGTTGTAGTTTATATCCACCCTGAGGAGTAACCAGGTCGCTGTAGGCAACATAGTCGCTGTGAATGCTTAAGAAATGCTCCAGTTCGTCGTTCTTAACCCTTATGATGGGTTGACTCAGCCAGTATTCAGGATTCATGTTCATTTCCATGAATAATTGAACTGGGGTAAGTCCCATCATTTTTTCCTTTCGTGCTATTTTCCGCAGTAATTCAGAGGAATAAGTGAAAATGGGTTCGGTACGCCCGCTATTATTTTGAATCAACAATGTTCCAAATTTTTCGGCATGCTGCTTGTCAACAGGAACAAAGTCCGAAGCGCGCTCGTTTTGCTGACTTTCGACCATGCTTTGTGCCGGAGTGGTTTCGGCAGCACCTGCCTGTGTAAATGAAAATACTGATAAAAGCAGGATCAGCGCAAGGCTTTTGTCGCGAAGTTTGGTATTTCGGAAGAAACTGGCACTGTTCACCATCGACCACAGGATACCCACTATCAGTAAGAAGTAGCTCAGATAAGTAATACCGGTACCCCACTGATCGTGATTGACTGACAGTATCGTTCCTTTTTCGTCCTGATCGTACGACGACTGGAAAAAGCGGTAGCCTCCGTACTTAAGTATGTTATTCATGTAGATATGGTAAGGTTGAGCTTGCCCGTCGGCTTCAATAAGTTGAACGTAACTTGAGAACGATGAGGGACTCATCGATCCGGGATAACGGTCAATTACAAAATCGTCGAGGTGGAGTTCAAACGGAAGCTGCATGGTTTTATATCCATAGCTCAGTTCCAGGGTCGCACCATCGAGTTCCAGTCTTGCCTGTTGTGGCCGGTTCCATTGATTTTCCCATAAAATAAGCTGTTCGCTGGCTCCCTTATAATTCACATCGAAAACAAGTGCCTGCATTCCTCTGCGGTGACCCTGCATGGCAGTGGGTGCTGCAACCAGCTGGCCCTTGGGCAGGTATTCCTGTAACACAAAATTATATCCGTTTATTTTGTATAGTTTTCCGGTTTGAAAGGAAATGGTTCCGGTGGCAATCTCACTTTGCGAAGCCCCACCCATGGCACTTACAAATACGGTATGTTCGGAGTGGAAAACAAGCGAGTCGCCTACTGTTTCGATGGTGATATCGGCCTTACTGTCGGTATTGAAAGCAATGCTTAAACGACCCATTTGTTTGGAAGTTCCCGAAGCCATATAGTCAAGTCCGCGGTAGCCTTCACCTGCCAGTACAAAGCCAACCAGCGGACTACCCTTTTCTGACGGAATGGCTTTTTGAACAGCTTGTGGATAATACTCACTTAGATTGACCGTTAGCTGCTGATCTCCAATGGCAAGGTTTTCAGAAAAATGTTGGTCCTTTCCGGCTGCAAAATCAGCCTTTTGGGTAGTTCTGGTTCCGTCAACGATGATCGAAGCACTTAATTCATTCCCTTGCAAAATAAGGGTCGATGAACTTTCACCTTCACGAATGTGCATGCTGCCTTCATAACCAATGTAGCGGGTAACACCGGCCCCAATAATCATAATAACAAAGGCAATGTGAAAAAGAAACATCGAGAATTTTCTTGCTTTGTATAGTTTAAGACTGAATGAACGGGCAGTAAGGTTGATTCCCAACAGTGCCAGAATGATTTCAAACCATAAAGTATTGTAAACCCTCATTCGGGCTACCTCTGTTCCAAAATCATTTTCAATAAAAGTGGCCATGGCCAGAACAACAATCAGTAATACCAGAAGAAAAGTCATTAGAATAGGAGAGGACAGTGCTTTTAGCAGTTGCTTCATCGGTAATTGGTTTTAAAAGTAAGACAATGTGCTTGCATAATGCAATAAAAGCAGCATATTAATATATGTTGCTTAATGCATGAAACAAGAGCTGTCATACTGCCTGGCTGTCAAGTAATGAACACATCTGATTTCCGACAGCTCGTGATTTCGCACCAAAGGTATAAGAAAAATTGAATTGAAAAATTGACGAAGCAACAGGCCTTGTAATTTTTAACCCGAGTAGGAAATTTGTTCCAGTCGCTTTTTATCGAGAATCTCAATCATGGTATGATTTACTTTTAAAATCTTCTCACTGTCGAATTTATTCAATATTCTTACGACGCTTTCCTTGCTCATGTTGGTAAATTCTCCCAATTCCTGTCGCGTCATAATGCAATCGAAGTTATCGGAATGAAACAGCTCATCGGCCAGGAATAACAAGCCATCAGCCAGTCGGCCGTGCATCTTTTTTTGGGTAAGGTTGAATAAGCGTTCATGGGCCTTACGTGCCTTTTTTGAGACTTCAAGGAGATACCCCTCGGCAAATTTAGGATTAGTGACCACCAGCTCCTTGACAATGTTGGCATCGACAAAGCAAACCCGAAGGTCGGTAAGTGCCGAAAGCGAATAATTGTGGCGGTTATCGATGTAAAGCCCGGGGCCAACAATCATTCTGCCAGCCTGTACAAAATTCAATATTACTCTCTTGCCGTCAAAGCCTTCGAGAAATATTTTGCCGGTACCTGATACTATAAATATAATATTGGAACATGGTGAACCTTGTTTGAAAACAATCTCCCCTGCTTTAAAATGTGCTTCAAAACGTTGACTATTGACTTTCTCCAGTTCTTCGGTGCTAAGGTTTTTAAAGTTCTTCCAACCCCTTGTGCACAGCTGGCAAGTATTAGTGTTCTCGTTTAACATACTATGTATTTCCCCTTTTTTAAAGTGTGCCAAATAAATAAATTAAAAGCGACAAATAAAAGTAAAATTATTATTGATATATATCAATAGCGAGATTGATAAATATGTTTCAAAAGTCGAAAAACAATCAATCGGATGACTGTCATACATTTATGCTGTTTTCGATTGCACCTGTGCATTTTGAAATATCTTTAAGCCCATAAGAAACATGTAAAACTGTATCAGAATATGAAAAGATCTATTGTAACGTTATCAAGCTTCTTAGCGATTTTTGCATTGGTATTATTTACCGGATGTGAAGGACCTGCAGGTGAAAATGGAAATGACACTTGTGAAGAATGTCACAACATTGCCAATGAAAACCTAAAGACAGCAGAGTACGATTTGTCGGGCCATGCTGCCGGTGCGAATGTAGGATATGCCGGTGGGCGTAATGGCTGTGCTGCATGCCATTCACACGAAGGTTATGTTGAAACCCAGCATACCGGACGTGATACCACAGCAGCCAACATTCCAATTCCAACACGTATCGATTGTGAAACCTGTCATGACACTCACAGTACCTTCAGCGATGAAGATGAAGTGGATTATGCAATCAGAGGTGGAGAACCGGTAAAATTAGCCATGTTTGCTGATAAAACCGTTGATTTTGGCAAATCGAGCAACCTTTGCGCTTCTTGCCACCAGCCACGACGTGAAGGCCCAACAGGAGATGAAAATGGTGAATTCCGTATTACCAGTACACACTGGGGACCACACCACGGACCACAGGCAACTTATCTTCAGGGTATTGGTGCCTATGAAGTAAATGGTTCGGCCAGCTATCCTGCTGAAGGATCGTCGGCTCACGCCGGAAGCGGTGCCTGTGTTTCATGTCACATGGGCGAATCGACCAACGATGGTGGAGGACATACTTTTGCAGCCACTGTTGCTTCGTGTACTGCCTGTCACAGCGATGCTACCACGATGGACATCAATGGTGTTCAAACTGAAGTGGCCGGTTTGCTCGAAGACCTGGCCGACATTCTTAAAGCAAAAGGCGTTCTTGACAATGAAGGACACGTTGTTCCCGGAAAATATGATGTTGATCTCGCAGGTGCCTATTATAATTATATAGGTATTGAAGAAGATCGCAGTTTGGGTGTTCACAATCCGGCCTACATTAAAGCCGTATTGAAAAATACCATAGCAGCTATTGATTAAATTAAAAGAAGGGCTATCTCCTGATGGTCCTTCTTTTACCTGTTTTGTTTAGGGAAGTGCGCTAATAAAGAACAATGACGGAAGTTTGAATGCTATCCGTCAATTGTTTTAAAAACAATACACACATGAGACGAAGCTTATATTTGATTTTTGCTATCCTGTTGATGGTGGCAATGAATGCCTGCCATTATACCGACATTGTACCTGATGACGGATCGGGTACGGAGGTTCCCGAAGTGGTTAGTTTCTCGGGCGACATCGAACCAATTTTTAAGTCACAAAGCTGTACCAACTGTCACCCGGCCATGAGTCAGCCCGATTTGAGTGCCGGGAATGCTTATGAAAGTTTGAGCAATGGTGGCTATTTTGACACCAAGAATCCGGATGATAGTGAAATTTACACCGAACCGTCACCCGACGGTAGCCATGCTGCCAAATATACAGCAGCACAGGCTCAACTGATACTGGCATGGATTGAACAAGGTGCCGAAAACAACTAAAACAGAAGGAAATATGAAACGATTATATACAACCCTTTTACTCAGTTTGTTCCTGTTTGCAGGTTTTGCCCAGGAAGAGGCAGT
Organism: Roseimarinus sediminis; assembly: GCF_050433125.1. NCBI lineage: Bacteria > Pseudomonadati > Bacteroidota > Bacteroidia > Marinilabiliales > Prolixibacteraceae > Roseimarinus > Roseimarinus sediminis. The sequence goes on from NZ_JBNPXV010000002.1 coordinate 186,111, forward strand.
GGAAAAACCAGTCGATAAGCCGGTTCGTCAACCATTCGAAAGTGCTTATCTGCTCGATAATCAAACCACCTACATTCCTTATGTGAAAACACTGGAATACGTTATTCAACATAAATTCGGCAGCTTCGAAAATGGGGTTAAAGACCTTTTCGGTATTTATGCTCCCGGAGCCAATGTTCGAATTGGATTCAATTATGTTGTGTACAATAACGTACAATTAGGCTGGGGATTGACCAAAACCAACATGACCAACGATTTCAATGTGAAGTGGACCGCTTTCGAGCAAACCCGTGAAAATACCTTTCCGGTTGCACTTACCTTTTATGGCGTGGCTGCTGTAAACGGGCAGCCCGAAAGCTATTTCGGCAAAGACTATTCATTTAGCGGTCGCTTTTCTTATTTTGCCCAGGCCATTGCCAGCCGTAAATTTAATAATTGGCTTTCATTACAACTTGGCGCGAGTTTTGCTCACTACAACATGGTCGATCGCACCAAGTCAGACTTTGATAAAGTGGGAGTACACCTGAACGGACGTATGAAATTCTCGCCTCAAATGGCCTTTATTTTCAATTACGACCAGCCCCTTCCACTTTTAATTTTACGCAACAAGGATGGGGAAAATACCTCACCCAACATTGCTGCCGGACTTGAGATTTCAACCAGTACGCATGCGTTCCAGATTTTTGCCGGACCTTACAGTGGAGCGCTGATGCAGGACATCATGGTGAATAATTACAATGATCTGGCGCTGAGTAATTTTGCAATTGGATTTACCATCACACGCTTATGGAGTTTTTAAATAGTAACCTTTAAATTCATATATTATGAAACGATTATCAGCAATCATGTTAAGTTTAGTAGGTGTAATGTTCATCATTTCGATGTCGTCATTTACACCTCAGGTAGAAGGACAAAAGAAGGGGGCAGCATGGGATATTCCTGAAAAATATCAGAAAATGGAAAACCCTTATGCCGATGACAAATCACTGGTAAATATTGGTAAAGGTTTATACATGAAGCATTGCCGTTCATGCCACGGAAATGCAGGTCTTGGCGATGGTCCAAAAGCCCGTAACCTTGATGTATTCCCTGGTGACTTCAGCTCTGCCGAGTTTCAGAAGCAGAATGACGGAACGCTTTATTATCAGACCATCATCGGTCGTGACCAGATGCCTAATTACGAGTCGAAAATTCCTGATGAGGAAGATCGTTGGGCAGTAATTATGTATTTGCGTTCGTTGAAGAAGTAAATAATTTCTAACTCAGGAATCCAAAACCATACATAATGAAACAAACCTTTTGGGGCTGCATGCTTTTAATGATTGGATTTGGATTTCCTGCTTTGAGTTTGCATGCGCAAAATGAAGAAGTAGTGCTCACTGAGGCAACTCAGCATTGTTTGAGTTGTCACGGTGAGCAGTATTATAGTTTTGAGAACTATTTTACTGATGCCAGTGAAACAAAGCGGATGAATCCGTTTTTGCGAATCGACTCGACGGCCTACCGTACCGGGGTGCATGGCGTATTCTCGTGCGACGATTGTCATTCGCCCGATTATGCTACTTATCCGCACAATGCAGAATTAAAGCTGGAATTCAAATATACCTGTCAGGATTGTCACGGCGGAGACCCCACTTATGCACATTTGGGTTTTGACGAAATTGAGACGGCTGCCCTGGAAAGTGTCCATGCCGAACGCATGGGTGATGCCTTCAAATGTGAAATGTGTCACGATCCACACACCAACAAACTGGTAGCCACCAGCCAACAATACAACATCGAAGAAATCGTCAGCTTTGGAAACAACATGTGTTTAAGCTGTCATGGTGATCAGGAAAGATATCATGTTTACACCAGTAATGAACAGCCCGAAATTATCGAAACACATAGTTGGTTGCCTAATCAGTCGTTGCACTTTAAAAATGTAAGGTGTATCGAGTGTCATACGGCTACCAACGACACCATGATGGTAGCTCATAAAATACTCTCGAAGGACCTGGCAGTAAAAAACTGTGCCGAGTGTCACTCTCAGGATAATATGCTACAGGCTAAATTGTATAAATACCTGTCGAAGGAATCGAGAGAAGAAGATGGACTTAAAGCTGCGTTTAAAAACGAAGCTTATGTGATTGGAGCACACCGCAGTCGCTTTCTGAATGTTGCCAGTATTGCCATTTTTGGTATCACCTTATTCTTTATTGCAATTCATGTTGTAGTAAGAATAGTAAAACGCAAGTAGTTATGAGTGGAGAAAAATTGTACCTCTATCCGAAGTGGTTGCGTATTTGGCATGGTATCAATGCGCTGTCGATCATTATTCTGATTATATCAGGAATAAGCATGCAATATTCCAGTGTCGAAAATCCGCTGTTGAGTTTTGAACTTGCAGTATACCTTCACAATATTTTCGGTGTGATTACAGCCGTTAACTATTTGTTCTTCTTTATTGCTAACCTGACGACAAGCAATGGCAGGGCCTACCTTTTAAAAATGAAAGGGCTGGTCGAACGGTTGATACTTCAGTCGAAGTATTATCTCTTTGGCTATTTTAAGGGAGAAGCAAAACCATTTCCCATCAGTAGGGATAATAAGTTCAATCCTTTGCAAAGGGTTGCTTATGTATCGGCCATGTATGGCTTTGTACCCCTGGTGATTATTACAGGTCTTGCTTTACTGTATCCCGAAATTATTATTGAAAGGGTGCTGGGATCAAGTGGTATTATGCTAACTGCAATTTTACATGCAACAATGGGATTTATGATTTCACTTTTTCTGATCATTCATCTTTACGTAGCTTCGGTTGGAAAAAATCCGTTTAAGAATTATAAAAGCATAGTGAGTGGATATCACGAAGACTAAGTCATAACCTGACTTTTTGAGTTTTGAAAGGGGGGGCAGTAATGCCCCTTTTTTTGTTTCCAGCATTCACTGATAAAAAAAGAAAGAAGCCACCGTAGTCACTTCCTTCCTTCTTCCTTCTCTTGTATTTAATTTGAATAACTATTTTTTGAATACGGTACCTTTTTCGTGTACATTGGTTACTGCCCGTCCCGAAGGATCGGCATTGTTCATAAACGATGCATCCCAGGCCAGGGCTTCAGCTGTGCTGCACGCAATCGATTTTACCGAGGGAACACAGGCGGCAGCCTGATCGCTCGGGAAATGCTCACTGAAAATGGTTCTGTAATGGTATTCCTCCTTCGATTGGGGGGTATTGATTGGAAAGCGGTATTTTGCATTGAGCATCATTTCGTCGCTTACCTGATCTTCTGCAATTTGTTTCAGTGTATCAATCCAGCCATAGCCAACCCCGTCGGAGAATTGTTCTTTCTGGCGCCATGCAACACTTTCGGGTAGTACATCCTCAAAGGCTTTTCGTACCACCCACTTTTCCATTTTACCATTGCTCCCGGCCATCTTGTCCTTTGGATTAAGGCGCATGGCCACATCCATAAATTCCTTGTCGAGGAAAGGAACCCGTCCTTCAACGCCCCAGGCGGCCAGCGATTTGTTGGCCCGTAGGCAGTCGTAAAGATTCAGTTTATTTAGTTTACGAAGGGTTTCCTTATGAAATTCTTCGGCATTGGGTGCTTTGTGGAAATACAAATAGCCGCCAAAAATTTCATCGGCTCCTTCGCCGGTAAGCACCATTTTAATCCCCATCGATTTAATGACCCTTGCCAGCATGTACATGGGAGTTGATGCCCTGATGGTGGTTACATCGTAGGTTTCGATGTGATAAATTACATCGCGGATGGCATCGAGCCCTTCCTGTATGCTGTAAGTAATTTCGTGATGAATGGTGCCGATGTGATCGGCCACTTTGCGGGCAGCTGCCAGATCGGGAGAGCCTTCGAGACCGATAACAAAGGAGTGAAGCTGAGGCCACCAGGCATCTTTCTGATCGTGTTCCTCGATGCGCCGGGCAGCAAATTTTTTGGCCAGTGCCGAGGTAATCGAAGAGTCGAGACCGCCTGATAGCAATACGCCATAAGGAACGTCCGACATGAGCTGACGGTGAACAGCTTCTTCGAGTGCCTTTCCCAGTTCTTCAATGCTGCTTTCGTTGTCTTTAACCTGCTCATAATCCATCCAGTCGCGTGTCCACCAGCGTTTGATCACTCCGTCCTTGCTGTAGAGGTAACTGGCAGGAGGAAACTCTTCAATCTTGCTGCAATAACCTTCGAGCGCCTTGAGTTCCGAAGCGACATAAAAGTTACCATGTTGATCCCAGCCCATGTACAGGGGAATAATGCCAATGTGATCACGACCGATTAAATAGGCATCTTCTTTTTCGTCGTACAAACAGAAAGCAAAAATGCCGTTTAAATCATCGAGAAAATGTTCTTTCTTTTCCTGGTAAAGGGCAAGGATCACTTCGCAATCGGAACCTGTCTGGTATTCATAGGAGCCGGCGGTGGCCTCCCTTATTTCCCTGTGATTATAAATTTCACCGTTGACTCCCAGAATTAGTGACTTGTCTTTGTTGTAGAGCGGTTGTCCTCCCGATTCGGGATCGACAATCGAAAGCCGCTCATGAGCGATCACTGCTTTTTCGCCGCAATAAATTCCAGACCAGTCGGGGCCACGATGCCTCAATTTTTTCGACTGTTCGAGAACCTGTTGTCGAAGGCCCTGCGGATCAACTTTTAATTCAAATACGCCTACAATTCCACACATTTTATCTTCGTTTATGATTTGACAAGAATTTATTTTTAACACGAACATGCCGCAATAATAGTCAAAAAGATATTAAAAACAAGAAAAAGATTACAAAAATCTATTAAAAACATAAATATATAAACTTATGTGAAAGGTTGTAAAAAGCCTTTATTTTGAAGAATACCCCCAGTTTAAGGTGTAAGTTGAAAAAAAAGAAAGGGGCTCACCGAATGTGGCCCCTTTGCAGAGAGTAAAAATACTTTGAAAAACTACTAAAATTATTTTAAACCCTTTAACAGCCTGCTAAACTGTTTGCTCAATATTCCAAACAAAAGCCCTGATGCCGACTTCTGTATTAACCTGATTCAACTTCTTGATTTTATCGAGCAATACCTCAACCTTTTCCTCTTCGACAATGGCCATGATGGCATTGTTAATTTCGGGCCAGGTGTGGGTTCCCAAATGAGGATCTCCGTCGACTGAGCCACGGCCTTTGACATCAATCCACTGCGTGTAGCCTCTGATCTCGAGCCGGTCGAGCATAAAGTCGACCCTTTCGGTAAAGGCCTGGTTATAGCTTATAAAAACTGATTTCATATCGATATTTTTAATTTTCCTGGTGGTGTTTAATTGTCCATAAAAACAAACTTTTTACGCAGACTTTCCTGTTTATCCCTTTCGCCTTTACGGGCCATCATGGCGTAAACTACCGGGACCAAAATCATGGTAACAACAGTAGAGAAAATCAAGCCGCCAATTACAGCAATTCCCATAGGACTCCATATTTCGGAACCTTCGCCCTGGCTAAGCGCCATCGGCAGCATACCCAGCATGGTGGTCAGCGCGGTCATTAATACCGGGCGCAGACGCGATTTCCCCGATTCGATAATGGCCCTGTTCAATTCAATGCCTCTGTCGCGCATCAGGTTGATGTAGTCAACCAGTACAATTCCGTTTTTAACCACAATACCTACCAGCAGTACGGCCCCGAGTGCAGCAATAATGCTGAGGTTGGTGCCGGTGATAAGCAGGGTAAATATGATACCCGGAATGATGAACAGAATCGATAACATAATAATGAATGGCATTTTGAATGATTCAAACTGACTGGCCATTACTATAAATACAAGTAGTATTGAAAGCAAAGCCAAAAGCCCAAGATCAGCGAACGATTCTGTCATGTCTTCATAGGCACCTCCCACTTCCAGGGTGATTCCTTGGGGCACATCCATCTGGTCGAGTTCTGCCTGTATTTCAATTGCAAGTTGTCCCAGCGATTTTTGATATGGCACGGCAGTAACATTGACCACCCGCTGCTTGCGGTTGCGTTCGATGCTTGGCGGAGTCATGGTTTCGATTACCTGGCCCAGTTCTTTAAGTCGTACACCACTGCCCGCAGGGGTCATAATGAGGAAGTTCTCAAGATCGGTGATCGAACTACGATGTTTTTCATCGAATTTAACCACTACATCGTATTCGTCGCCAAACTGGCGGAAGCGGGTGGCGGTCATCCCTTCAATGCGATTACGCACCATCATCGATACCTGTGCTGTTGAGAGTCCGTGCAGCGCCAGTTTTTCACGGTCGAGTTTTACGGTAAGTTCGGGCTTAAACTTATCGCGGCTAATAGCCACTTCGCGTGCACCATCAATTTTCTCAATTCTTGTTTTGATTTCGTTGGCAAAAGCAGTTGTGCTTTCAAAGTCGTAACCATACAATGAAACCTGTACATTCTGTTCTCCGCCCATTCCGGTATTGGCCTGAGTGGTGACCTTGTAATTGGTGATTTCAGGCAGCTGATCGAGATAACTTCGCATGTTTTCAGCAAGATCCCAAACCGATCGATCGCGTGTCTCCGGTTTGGTCAACGAAATGGTGTAATTAATAATGTGTGAACCTGATGATTGGAACAGCGAATTCACTCCACCACGGTCGTCCGAACCGGTCGATGCTGAATAGAGCCGGGCTTCGGGCATTTCCTTTTTGATGTATTCTTCAATCTGATTGGCAATGACCGATGATTCTTCGAAGCGCGTTCCGGTTTGCAGTTCAATATTGGCCGTAATACTGCTCGAGTCGGTTTCGGGAATGAATTCGGCACCGATACCTCCGGCAAAGAAAAACGAACCAATAAAAAGTACCAGCGAAGCAATCAGAACAAGCGCCTTGCGCCTTAAGGCCCATTTTAACGAACGGCCATAAAAATTATCCAGGCTGTCGAGAACCGGTTTGATGGTTCGGTCGTAGCTTAGTCGGCGGGGAGCTTTATTACGAACGCGCAAACGGAGCATTTTAGAACTCAGCATGGGAGTGAGCGTAATTGCTGCCAGGGTTGATGTTACTACCGTGATGGAAACAATCCAACCCAACTGACGGAACAGTACGCCGGTCATGCCACCAACCAGTGTAAGCGGGAAGAACACGGCCACAACAGTAAGTGTGGTAACTATTACTGCCAGCCATACTTCATTGGTGGCATAAATGGCTGCTTCGCGCGGACTACTGCCCCTTTCAATGTGTTTGGTGATGTTTTCGAGAACCACAATGGCATCGTCTACCACCATTCCGATGGCGATGGCCAGCGAAGAGAGCGAAATGATGTTGATCGAGTTTCCTGTCATGTAAAGGTAGATGAAGGAAACGATCAGCGCAATGGGAATGGTAAGTACAATAATAAAGGTCGCTCTCCAGCGTCCCAGGAACAATAGTACTACCAGGGTTACAAATACCAGTGCATAAAAGAGGGTGGTTGCCAGGTTGCTGATCGATCCGCTGATAAATTCAGAAGAGTCGAAAATGGTTTCGATTTTGATATCATCGGGGAGCGTTTTCTTTATTTTTTCCAGTTCCTTTTTAACATCGCGGGCAATGCGAACGGTGTTTCCTCCCGATTGTTTCATAACAAACATCCGGGCACCGGTAGCGCCATTGATCTTCTCCTCAATGTTCATGTCGCGCATGTCATCAATAACATGGGCAACGTCTTTAAGAAGAATGGTGGTTCCATTGAAGTTGCCTACAGCAAGGTTACCAATTTCATAACTGTCATCGAATTCACCTTTCACACGAACCGGATATTCCATTTTTCCCATTTCGATGCTACCCGAGGGCATGTTCAGGTTTTCGCCGGCCAGTACATTGCCAATTTGCTCAACCGTGAGGTTGTAGGCTTCCATTTTAACGGGATCGATCTCGATGGTGATTTCTCTTTCGGGGGCACCCGATAAGCCAATCGACCCGATGCCGTCGATTTTATTCAACGGTGTTACTACCTTCTCATCGATGATCTCGTCGAGCCCTTCGAGGCTTTCATCGGCAGTAACCGCATAGAAAAGAATGGGCATCATGCTCGAGTTGAACTTGAAGATGGTAGGATCTTCAGCATCTTCAGGCAGGAATCCTTCTATAAACGAAAGTGCATCTCTGATGTCGTTGGCTGCTTCGTCGAGGTTGGTTTCCCACTCAAATTCGACGGTTACCAGTGAAACATTGTCGCGCGAGGTCGACGAAATTTCCTTCATGTCGCTTACCGACGATAGTGCATCTTCGATGGGTTTGGTGATATTGGTTTCAATATCGGAGGCATTGGCACCACTGTAAAGCGTATAAATGGTGATGGCCGGTATCTCCATTTCGGGATAGAGGTCTACGGGGACCTGCCGCAATGAATAGAGTCCGAATATCATCACTCCCACAAAAATGAGTGCGGTGGTTATCGGCTTCTTTACTGCGTCTCTGTATATACTCATTGTTGTATTTCTTTAAAATTAATTTTTGACTTCTACCTTGTCATTGTCCATCAATACTGCCTGACCGGCAACTATAAGCTGGTCGCCGGCTTCGATTTCATCGGAAATGATTTCAAATCGGTCATCGAAACGCCTTCCAATGGTGATATTAATTCGTTTGGCAACGCCGTTTTTATTGATGAAAATGTAACGTTTGTTGGTGCCTTCCTGCTGCATTACCGTAATGGCCGGCACAACAATGGTTTCGGCGCTTTGAGTAATCATGCTCACGCGGGTAAACATTCCGGGGCGCAAACGCTGATCTCTGTTGGGAATCTTCACTTCAATACTGAATGAACGGCTTAGAGGATCGATGGTTGGAAAAATATTCATAATGGTTCCGGGAAATACTTCACCCGGATAAACATTGGTTGTTATACTCACCTCGTCTCCATCATTAAGCAGATTGAAGTATTGTTCGGAAACATTCAGTGTGGCTTTTAAAAACGAAATTTGTTCAAGCGTCACAATGGCGGCTTTGCCTGCTTGTGTGTTGGGTGCTCCACTGTAGATTTCTCCATTCTCGAAATACTTTGCAGTGATAATTCCGTCAAACGGAGCTTCCAGAATTGTATTTTCCTCGAGAAATTCAATGTTCGACTTTGTTACCTCGTATTGAGTTTTAATCTGGTCGAACTGTTGTTGGGCAATGCTGTTGGTTTCAAGCAGTTTCTTCATACGTTCGAAATCGGTCTTCAAACTTTCAAGCTGTATTTTTGCCTGTATCAACTGGGTTTCATCCATTGAGACCAGTAGTTGCCCTTTTTTAACCCGGTCGCCTACTTCTACATGGATTTTTTTGATTTTGCCTGGCGAAGCAGGTGCAAAATACAGTTGTTCGAAAGGTTCCAGATTGGCAGGGTATTCAATTACCTTATCGATTTCGCTTAATTCAAGTGTCTGCACTTTTACCGGATATATTCGTTCAGCAGGGCTTGCCGCTTCGGTGCTGGCTGTTTCTTTTGCTGCTTCCTGTCCGCAGGCCATTAAAAACAATGCGATGGCCGATGTAATGATAATTCGTTTCATTATGATGTTTTTTATTGTTTTTTAAAGTTGATTGTACAATTTGTCGAGGGCTACCTTGGCCTGAATCAGTGACATTACCGATTGAATGTAGTTCGATTCAGCCTGCAGGTAGTCGCTGTTGCTTTGTGTCAGATCGAGGCTTGAGGCCATTCCCTGTTCGTATTTGTTTTGGATGTTCTGATAAACCCGTTTGGCCACTTCAACGTTTTCACCTTGGGCCTGGTAGTTTTCGGCTGCGGTTTTAAGGTCGTACAAGAGTTGTTCTTCCTGTAATTTCAGCTGTTCTTCCACCATGCTTTGCTGGTTGATTGCTTTTTCAAGTTCGATTTTTGCCTGGGCTACCTTGTGTTTTCTGGTTCCTCCTGAAAAAACAGGTAAACTCAGGGTGACTCCGGCCATGTGGTTGGGAGTCATGTCAAATCCGGTGGTCAGCAATTTCTGGTTATAGGTATAGAAGCCGGTGATGGTCGGCGCATAAGCCCATTTTTCCATGTCGAGCATTTCTTCCGACATTTTTGTCTGGCTTTGGGTAAGCTGGTAAGCAAGGCTGTTCTCGAAACTGAAACCTGTGTTAAAGTTTTCGGGGTCGATGAGGGCAAGTACATCTTCAAGCTGGTTGCTCAGAATGATCTCGGTCTGTGTGTCAATTCCCAATTGAAATTTCAACATGTTTTGAGTCATTTTAAGTCCCCGGTTCATGCTGCGCAAATTGTTTTTGAGCATGGTTACCTGCATGCTCAGCTGGTCGACATCGGTTGGTTCGGCCATGCCATTTTCGTACATGGCACGGGTGTGTCCCATTATCTCTTCCAGGTTGGCGATTGATGCCTCGAAGGTTTCAATCGTTTGTCGGGTAACCAATACCATCATGTAGCTGTTGGTGACGGCTTCCCTGATTTCGAGCATGGAATTTTCCAGTCCTTTCTCAGCGATCTCCTTTCCCAGGCGGGCCAGTTTGATGCCTGCCCAGTATTGTCCGCTGAACAACAATTGCCCTATCTGCAGGGTGGCTGTCGAAGCATCGGTCATTTTGATGGTGGTGGGGCCAATCATCGAAGAGAGCATGTTGTTGTAATAACTTCCGGCCTGGTAATTATACAGGTCCTGGTAAGTAACGGCTTCGAGCCCCATGGCCTGATTGCCGCTAAACTGATTCATGGTTTGTGAGGCGGCTTCACTCAACTGCTCTGCAGTAAATGTTGGCGTTTCATCACCTCCAAAACTGAATTCCATTTCGTAACCGAAATACGTCATCCAGTCGAGGTTGGCATCAATTTGCGGCAAGCCTTTCGAAACGGCTTCCTTGTAGCTTTCGTCCGATAGCGTCAGGTCAAGCCGGGCGTTCTTGAGAGTTAGGTTATGCTCAATAGCATATTCCTGTGCTTCGGTAAGCGAAAGCTGAATGCTTTGCTGGCCGAATGACAGGTAAACCGAAAAAATGAAAAATAAAAGAATAATGTGTTTCATGGCATTCATGTTGTTAAAACTTTAATTGTTTTCTAAGTTTTCATGTTTGTTAACAAGCTTATTCACCAGTTCCTGGCCTTTTTCAGTGCAAATACCCCGTAAATAAGGGAGATGTACCGAATGCCAGATTTTGGCATGTGAACATTGCTGTTCCTTTTCTATTTTGTGAAAAAACTCCATGGAGTGATGAATATAAAGATTGGCGATTTCAATATCGATTTCTTTTCTGAAGATTCCTTCATTAATTCCTCGTTTCAATATGGTGTAAGTTATTTCGTGGTTTCTTGTTTGCCCGCTGTTCAGGATGCTGTGAAAAATGTCGGGATGGTATTTTTTTATGTCGTCAAAAAATGCCGGATTGATTTTGTTGAAAACCCGTTGGTTGAAATCTCCAAAAAGAAACAAGGCATCGATCACATTATCAGCATTTTTCATGATCTTTATCGACTTTTTTTTGTGATTCATTATGGCTTCACTCAGAAAATTAAGTAAGAGGTCATTTTTATCCTTAAAGTTTTCGTAAATGGTTCTTTTGGATATACCGAGCGACTGGGCAATGGTATCCATGGTCACCTGTCGGATGCCATTAATTGTAAATAATTCACCAGCTTTTTGTATGATGTTTTCTCTTAAATCCATTGTCGTTTTATTGAGCCTGCAAATATAGAAAACTATTTTTAAGTCTAAAGTTTTCTTGCGGTCTATTCTACGATCGATCAGTTATAGTCGGTGAACAGCCTTTTTGTGTCGATAAAAACCAACAGAATGTTTGATCGGTGTGGAGAAATATTGGCAGCTCGGTTTTGTTTCATTAATTTTGCAGCACTTTAACAAAAATGAAACAATGGCACAGAAACCATCCATTCCAAAAGGAACAAGAGATTTCTTCCCGGCTTTAATGGCCCGTCGTAATTATATTTTCGATACCATCAAAGCGGTATTTCAGCTGTATGGGTTTCAACCCATTGAAACACCGGCCATGGAAAATCTTTCGACTTTAATGGGGAAGTATGGTGACGAAGGGGATAAGCTGTTGTTTAAGGTACTGAATTCGGGTGATTTTGCCGGAAAAGTACCTGATCAGCTACTCCAGTCAAAAAATTCGGTGAAGCTGACCAATGAAATTTCTGAAAAAGGACTTCGCTACGACTTAACTGTTCCCTTTGCACGTTTTGTTGTACAAAACCGCAACGAGCTGGTATTTCCTTTTAAGCGGTATCAGATTCAGCCGGTATGGCGGGCTGACCGTCCACAGAAGGGACGCTACCGTGAATTCTATCAATGCGATGTAGATGTGATTGGAAGCGATTCACTGCTCAACGAAGCCGAGTTGGTGCAGATTGTTGATGAGGTGTTTAAGCGCCTGAATGTTGCGGTGACGCTGAAAATTAATAACAGAAAGATTCTGGCAGGTATTGCTGAAACTATTGGAGCTTCCAACCGCCTGACCGATCTTACGGTGGCCATCGACAAACTCGATAAAATTGGATTGGAAAAAGTAAACCAGGAATTAAAAGAAAAAGGTTTGAGCGATGCTTCTATTGATCTTCTGCAACCTGTATTTGGACTGAAAGGAGACAATCGGCAAAAGTTGGAGCAAATTGCCGGTGTAATTGCTTTATCTGAAACCGGAGCCAGGGGACTTGAAGAAATGAACATCTTGTTTTCATACATCGATAAGTTGCAGCTCAATATGGCAGTTGAACTTGATCTGACACTTGCCCGGGGACTGAATTATTATACCGGAGCAATTTTTGAAGTGAAGGCCAACGATGTTGAAATAGGCAGCATAACGGGTGGTGGTCGTTACGACGACCTGACCGGGATTTTTGGTTTGCCGGGTGTTTCGGGTGTGGGTATTTCGTTTGGTGCCGACCGTATTTTTGATGTCATGGATCAGCTTAAGCTTTTCCCAGAAACGGCTACTGCTTCAGCGAAGGTGTTTTTTGTAAACTTTGGACCTAAGGAAGAAGCATATTTGCTGCCAGTATTACACAGGCTTAGGGCCTCAGGCATTGCCTGTGAAATTTATCCCGAAGCAGCAAAAATGAAAAAGCAGATGAATTATGCCAACCGTCAAAACATTCCTTTTGTAGTGCTGGCGGGTGAATCGGAAATCAGCAGCGGAGAGCTTACCTTGAAAAATATGGCCAGTGGAGAACAGCAGCGCATTGGTACTGACGAATTAATAAGCCTGTTAAAAGCATAAAAAATCCCGCATTAGCGGGATTTTTCTATAGTCTCCTAACTATGGTCTTGTTTTATTTAATCTTTTTTTCGATCGTGGTCACGGTATTTGCGTAGCATGGTGTTTCTGAAATCCAGCTCGGCTACATACAATTCGACCACCTTTTTGGGAGAGAGTATCTTCAGGAATTTCTCATTGTATTCAACTACCAGTTCTCCTTCCTGATGTGGAAAGGAAGCCAGTTTACGTGATAATTCAATGTATTCTTTTTCCGACATTTTCTTCAGGTCTTCTTGAAGCGATTTGTCCAGTTCGCGGTGTTCTTTCATGAGTTCCCAGCGTTTGCGCTCAAACTCATTGTATACAGGCCAGAACTTTTGTGCTTCCCCGGGAGTGAGATCTATCGCTTCGGTGATGAAGGCAACTTTTTCGGCCTTAAACTTGTCATAATCAAATTTTCCCTGCATGCGCATGCCTGCCATGGCATTCAAAGTGAGGGTAAATAATATCAATCCTATGCTTAATTTCAGCCTCATATTAACTGTTTTATCTGTTCAAAAAATGTATTTGCTTCGTAATCAGTGATTTCTTAATTCAATTAGTTCTATGTCAGAGACCGATGCCATAAGGTAGGTTTCCATAATCTCTTCGTTGTATTCGTTACCAGGCTCCACATTTTCGAAAGCCATTAGCATGCTGTGATCGTTAATGTGAAACAGATCGAAATAGTTGTCCTCGCTATCAAGCTGAGTCAACGACTGTTGATTATTTGTTCGCTCATACACCTGTGTCGAATAGTAAACAAGCATGAAAATGATGGTAAAGCTGGCAGCCATTGCGAGCATGGGCCTGATAACCCGAAACAGCAATTTTTTCCCTTGTTTTTCTTCATCTGGGGCATCAATCTGTTCCATCAGCCTTTCTGCAAAGGTGTCAAAGTAGCCTTCGGGAACCTTGAAAGGAACCCGTCGATCACTTGCTTGTTGGTGAGGTATCTTACTTTCTTTTTTCATTTTCTCTGCCTTTTTGCTCATTTTCGACTCTTTCTTCAGTGAAAGGTTTAATATGCTTGATGTCTTATTCACTGTTTTTTAGCATTTCTTCAATCTTTTTTACTGCATGATGGTACGATGCTTTTAGCGCTCCTACCGAAGTATCGAGTATTTCCGCCATGTCGTTGTATTTTATTTCATCAAAATACTTCATGTTAAATACCAGGCGTTGTTTGTCGGGGAGTTTAAGAATGGCTTCCTGCAGCTTACGTTCAATTTCACTGCCGTCAAAATAGGCATCGCTTTTTAAATTTTCAGTCAGATAGTCATTTTCACTCCCTGTAAAAATATTTCTCTTTTTTTGGCGGGCCAGAAAGGTGAGCGATTCGTTGGTGGCGATTCTGAAGAGCCAGGTATACAGGTTCGATTCTTCACGGAATCCATCAATATTATTCCAAACTTTAATGAACACATTTTGAAGTATGTCGTCGGTGTCGTCGTGGCTGATTACAATTTTCCTGACATGCCAATACAGCTTTTCCTGATACCTTTTAAGCAGTTCATTAAAGGCAATTCGCCTGGTGGCGGGGTTTTTCAGCTGTTCGACAAAGTTTTTTTCTGACATACCGAATTAAAGTTGCCTGAATTAGATTGATTTTTTAGTTCAGGGTTTGATCTAACACGCAAAAATATAAATTAAATGCTTCAATTCAGTTTTTGTATTACTTTTGATTGAAGGGAGTCAATTATCTGTATTTTTTTCGGAGCGCTTCATCATTTTTTAGCTACTATTGCGTTAATAATCTTGTGATGGCCGAAGGTTAATCAATGAACATTTTTTACTTTCGTAAACCAAATCACGATTGATAAAGAAATAAATTGATGAAGATTTTTTTGTGCTTATTTTCCATTGTTTTTACAATTGCAGTTAATGGGCCCCTGTTTGCTCAAAACTATCGTACTTCTGAAATCGTTACTGTGGATGGGGAAAAGTACCTGCTACATGAAGTGGAAAGCGGCGAAACCCTGTTTTCGATTGGGAAACGCTATGGTGTTGAACAAAAGGAGCTTGTAAATGCCAACCCGCAGCTGATATTTGGATTGAAGCAGGGCGATACCCTCAAGGTTCCTTACAAGCCGCAAGAGCAGGAAGAACCTTCAAGTGAGCCGACTCATTTCATTTATCATGTTGTAAAAAAGTCGGAAACCATTTATTCGCTTTCGAGGCGGTACAATATTCCAATCGATAACATTTATTTTTTCAATCCCGAGGCCGAAAGTGCTTTGCTTGAGAATGAGATCATCCGTATTCCGAAGGATTATGAAGGAGAAGCTGTCGATGGTTTACTTCGCGAAGACAATGATTTTTATTATCACAAGGTACAGGAAGGTGAAAATGCCTATTCCCTTGCGCGTCGTTACGATGCCCGCGTAAACGAAATTTTTGAGTTAAATCCGCAAATTCAGGATCAGGTTGAAATCGGTGTAATCATAAAAATTCCCAAATTCAGGCTTTTGGTCGATGAATCGCAAGCGGCGGTCGACGGGGGTGATTTTTTCATGCACCGGGTTGAAACCGGTGATACTTTTTATTCCTACAAGCGACGCTTCAATGTCGATCGGGAGCAGCTTATTGAAATGAATCCTGAGTTAAACGATGGTTTGCTCGCCGGGTTGATCATTAAAATACCTTCGGTTCAACGAGTGGAAGTCGTTCCTGTGAACCGCCAGGATTTTATCAGTCATCATGTTCTTTCCGGAGAAACACTTTACAGTATTTCGAAAAAATACAATGTTGAAATTATTGATATTCGTTCACTTAATCCTGAATTGAAAGTAAGAGGATTGATTGCCGGAGAAACATTGTGGTTACCCAGGCAAAACCAAACTATTGCTGAAACGGAGAAAAACGTTGATTCAGAAGTGGAAGCCCAGGAAAGAAGCACACCTCAAGCTGAGGAAGCTGATACCATTTTTCCCATGAAGCCTGAAGTTATTTTTGAGGTGAAGGAGGATGCTAAAATAGAATGTTTTGGACCCGGTAATGAAAACGACACCCTTCGCATTGCCATGTTTCTGCCTTTGTTTTACAGTCAAAATATAAACTACAACCTGGTCAAACGAAGTGATGAAGAGTTGGCAGAGCTGAAAGAGCGCAGTTGGTCTGATGCTGCCATCATGAATCAGTATTTTCAGGTGGTAATTGACTCACTCAGCGGTTTACGCGATACGGTGCTGATTGATTCGATGAAAGTAAGAGAAATCCGATCGCTTTATCCTCACTCGGCTTACTTTGTAAATTTCTTACAGGGCTTTCTGATTGGGCTCAATGATATGGAGCGGAAAGGAGTAAAAGTGCAGCTCGATTTGTTCGACAGCGAGTACGAACGAACGATAATCGATTCAATTGTTAACAACAGCCGTCTGCACGAAGCCGACCTGATTATCGGTCCTGTTGATGTGAGGTTGCAAAAAACAGTAGCTGATTTTTCCTATAAAAATCAGATCCCGATGATTTCACCGCTGGCGCCTGAGGATGACCTGCTTGACAAGAATCCGTTTTACCTTCAGGTGAACCCTTCGAAGGAATACATAATCAGAAAAACTGCCGATTTTATTGGTGATGCCTATTACGATAAAAACTTCATTATTATGACGCTGGGTAGTACGACCCAACTTAAAGAAGACGATCTGGTTGACCTGGTTAGGAAGCGCTTCTTTAGCTCGGGTATTTACAAACAGCAGGAGGATATTTTGTTTACCGAAGTTGATTTCACCGAGGGCGGTCATCTGGGCTATTGGCAGGTAAAGAAAAACCTGATACATGATCGGGAGAATGTAATTTTTATTCCTGCAAGCGAAGACCCAAATGAACGGGAAGCCCTTCTAAGCCGTGCCATTAACAGTTTGTATGTCCTTTCGGAAGAGTATAACATTACCCTGGTAGGAATGAGCGATTATCCGGGTTTTGCCAGCATCAATACCAGCTATTACCATCGTTTAAAGCTGCACTACCTCACGGCCAATTACATTGATTATTCCGATAGCAATGTTAACCGTTTCATTGTGCAATACCGGAAGCATTTTTACAGCGAACCCAATCGCTTTAGTTTTAGAGGCTACGATGTGGCCAACTTTTTCATTGGTGCCTACCATGAATTTGGTACCGGCTTTGTTTCCTGCATTGAACATTACGATGGACAAGTGTTACAGGGCGATTTTAATTTTCAACGGGTTGAAGAATTTGGTGGATTGATGAACCACACCCTTTATATCATGAATTACACGCCCGATTTTGAGGTTGAAGTTGTTTCAAAAGTTACCGAAGGCAAACTGATACTCGAATAAAAGAGGAAACAAAAAGAAAAACAGCACAGCCATAAATTGGACAATGCTGTTTTATACGCAAGCAAACAAAACAAATTATTCGAACGAGCGGAAAGCCTTCTTTATTAATTCAAGGGCTTCCATCATTTGGTCTCTGTTAATTACCAGCGGCGGGGTGAACCTGATTATATCGCCATGAGTAGGTTTGGCAATTACGCCGTGTTCCTTCATGGCCAGGCATACATCCCAGGCTTCTTTTCCTTTCATTTCCTTAATGGTAATGGCGTTGAGCAGGCCTTTCCCACGCACTTCACCAATGAGAGGAGAATCGAATTTTTTCATTTCATCACGGAAGAGCTGTCCCATTTTTTCTGAGTTTTCGGCCAGCTGCTCATCTTTAATAATTTGCAATGCTTCCATGGCAACAACCGCAGCAATGGGGTTGCCACCATAGGTCGAACCGTGTTCGCCCGGTTGAATGGTAAGCATCACATCATCGTTGGCCAATACACACGAAACAGGGTACATTCCACCTGAAATGGCTTTGCCAAGAATGAGTAGGTCGGGTTTCACTTCTTCGTGATCAACGGCCAGCAGCTTGCCTGTACGGGCAATTCCTGTTTGTATTTCGTCGGCAATAAACAATACATTGTATTGGGTACACAGTTCACGTGCAGCTTTCAGAAAACCTTCTTCAGGAACATAAACACCCGCTTCGGCCTGGATGGGCTCCACTAGAAAAGCGGCTACATTGGGATCCGAAAGTGCATCTTCAAGTGCCACCACATCATTGTAGGGAATGTTTACAAAACCCGGAGTGTAGGGGCCGTATTCGTTGTACGCATCAGGATCGCTCGACATGGAAACAATGGTGATGGTACGACCGTGAAAGTTGCCGTTGCATACTACTATTTTAGCTTGTTCACGAGCGATGCCTTTTACTTTGTAACCCCATTTGCGTGCGAGTTTCAGGGCGGTTTCCACCCCTTCGGCTCCCGAGTTCATGGGCAGCATCCTGTCGAAACCGAAATACTGGTGCATGTATTCCTCCCAGGCACCCAGTTGGTCGTTGTAAAATGCACGGGACGTAAGTGCCAGCTTTGAGGCCTGATCATTCAGCGCCTTCAAAAGCCGGGGATGGCAATGTCCCTGATTAACGGCCGAATAAGCCGATAAAAAATCGAAGTACTTTTTCCCTTCAACATCCCATACAAAAACGCCTTCTCCACGTTCGAGAACCACCGGCAGCGGATGGTAATTGTGCGCGCCATAACGGTCTTCGCGGGCAATGTAATCGTTTGTTACCATTTGTTAAGTATTTTGTTGTTGTTTGTTAGTCAGGGCATCAATATCGACAATGTTGAAATCAGAACATATGATAATCGTCAATTCCTGAGTATTGAATCAAAAGGTGGCTACATAGCAGCGTAGCAGGCTGAATTAATTTTAAGCAATCCTGCGAAACACAACTGAAGATAACAGATGGTGTGCCTGTTGAATGGCTGCATGCAAGTTAACAAGTGCCTAAGGTATTATTTCCAAAAACGGATGATTGCTGCTTCTGTAAGAATGAAAAACAGTCCTATGACTAAAAAGAGTTTCCAGAATTGTCTTCCCTGATCAATATTTTCAATCGTTTCGGTGAGCTTTCCAGGAGAGCTTGCAAGCAGGTTTACATTCGCAAGGCCGGCTTTTTCGGCCAGCTGGGATAGTTCGTCATTGGAGTGGTAACTAAGATCGGATTCTTTTAACTGGTAATTAAATGCCATGCCGCTTACGATTTTATCGTCCGAAAGAATTTCATAGAAGCCGGCTGCTGGTTCTTCGTTCAATGCGAGCCTCAGCGTATTTCCACTTTGCCTGGTAATTGTTGGGATCATTTCATCGCCATCGGGCTGATGGCGCATGGTCAGACTAAGCGATTGAAGGCGCTTGGGAATTTGTAAATCGAAGGTTCTGTCGTTGCCAATTACATAATATAACTGACCGGTATCGGTCGATTGCAACACGATATTGTAAAAAGTTGGCAGAAAAAGCAGGTGATCGATCAGCTTGTTGCGGGTATCAGATAAAGGAAAGGCGAAGATATAAACGCTTCCTTTTTCTATTGGGGCAAGGGTGAGTGCCTTGCTTTGGTCGGCAAAGCTCAGCAGGGTTGTCTCGTTGATCAGCTGCAGCTGCCTGAAGCGGTAACGGATGCCAGTTTCCGGCAGGCTTACCTTCTGGTTTTGCTCATTGAAAACACCCGAATAAAGTGGATGCTCGTAGGCTACTTTGCCAATCGGTATGGGAAGGGTATCAGCAGCTGCCATTTGCGGCAAGTTGAAGCGTTGTAGCAACTGGTTGTAGGCATCCATGCTGTTGGGACTGCCGGGAATTAGCACTAGCGTTCCGCCGTTGATGGTGAATTTGTACAATTCATCGATAAGACCCGATGAAAGCTTGCTTAATTCATTCACAACAATGGCCTCGTAGTTGCTCAGGCTGCTTATTTGCAGCCGGTTAACCTGTTCCACATCCAGCGAAATGTAGTTGTCGTTGCCAAACAAGGCTTTCAGGTTATTGGTCAGCAGATTATTAAACTGATCGATAAGCAGCACCTTGAGTGAGCTTTTGACGGTATAACTTAAATACAACTGGTTGTCGTAAGTAATCGGATAGTCACTTATTTCAATCCTTCCCGATTGCAGCCCGGTTTTGAGGTTGGTATAGGCCATGGCCAGCTCCTTCTGTTCGCCGGCATTGATGTTGATGGTGGCCAGTGCTTTTAATGAGTCGTTCAGAAAGAAATTCACCGGAACCTGCTGGTAATCTTCGTCCGACTGATTCACTATTCGTACAAACAGTTCTTCGCTTTGGTTCAGATGGTGTGTAGGGGCTTCGTACCAACAACTGTCGATATACAGGTTGTTAACCGGGTTGACGGGTACCGGTATTAAATTATAAACAGCTGTCGTATCGCGATCGAGCTTGTTAAAATCGCTGGTATGTTTTTGAAAATCGGAAACCACATACAACGATTTGTTGCTTTCAAAGAGCAAATCGTCGGTCATGTTTCTGAATCGCATTACAATGGTACTTAGCGGTACTGTGCGGTGACTCACCGAGACATCGGCAATGAGACGAATCATTTCAGTGTTACTGTAAAAGCGGTTTTGTTGTTCGCTAAGCGCATTGGTCAGCAGGGCGAAGCGGGTTCCGGGACGGCTGTTGTTGACAATGGTATAGGCTTTTTGCCGTGCACTTTCGATGGCTTTGCCCTCAGGTCCCTCGGCATTCATGCTGTACGAATTGTCAATATAAATAGCTGTCAAGTTGTTTTTGAGCTGTTTCTCTGAATTTTCGGATGGAATGTATGGCCGGGCAAATGCCATAACAAGCGCGATAATCATCAGTATCCGGCTGGTGAGGATAAGCAGTTGTTTCAGCTTTGATCTTTTCCGGGTGGCCTTTCTTACTTTTTTAAGCAGGTTTACATTCGAAAAATAAACGGTACGGTGCTTCCGCAGGTTCAGCAAATGAATGATTACAGGAACTGCAACAAACAGTAAGGCCCAGAGAATCGAAGGATAGATAAAGCTCATGTTGCGCTGTTATTTCAGTTTAGAGTTCAAAAATAACGAAATTGTGGAACTAGTCGCTTGTTGGTGTGCGATTATTCTAAACGTTCGTTCCACTTGCTTTTATTACTTCATGAAGCGAAATGCCCTTTTAAAAGATGCTCACTTCCTTTTCACCGCTTCCTTTGATGTACCCCCTGAACATGCCAGTGGTATTAAACAGCATGACGGGCTGACCCTGATGGTCGACGGCTACAAAACCTCCGGTGCCCCCCATTTGGCTGAGCGCCTGCATCACTTCCCTTGCTGCTTTTTCGAGCGAAATGTTTTGGTATTTCATGCGTGCGGCAACGTCGCGGGCTACACCCAGCCTGATGAAGTACTCACCGTGGCCGGTGCATGACACTGCACAGCTTTGATTGTCGGCATAAGTACCTGCACCAATGATGGGGGAATCGCCTATGCGTCCCCAGCGTTTGAGTGTCATTCCGCCAGTTGAGGTACCTGCAGCCAGGTTCCCTTTTCCATCATAAACCACACATCCAACCGTGCCCATCTTGTCGTGCAGGTATTTTTCTTTTGCTTTTTCAAATTGCTCAAAACGCCTAGGGGTCGAGAAATAGCTGTTGTCGACCATCTCGAGCCCCTGTTCGCGGGCAAAATCATCGGCACCTTCGCCGCTTAGCATTACATGAGGCGAAGTTTCCATTACCTTACGTGCAGCCGAAATGGGATGCCTGATCCGGCTCACACCGGCAACCGCACCTGCCATCAGCTTACTTCCATCCATTATCGAGGCATCCAGTTCGTTTTTTCCGTCGTAGGTGAATACGGCTCCCCGCCCGGCGTTGTATAAGGGGCAATCTTCGAAATAAGCAATTACCTTTTCTACGACATCGAGCACCGAACCATTGTTGTTCATGATCCCGGCTCCGATAATTAAGGCTGAATCGAGCGTTGCCATATAAGCCTGTTGTAAATTTTCAGGCATCGATGTTGAAATATTTCCTGCACCTCCGTGTATCACAATGGTGTATTTTTGAGAAAAACCAGCCGGAGTGGCAAGTATAAACAAGTAAAATAAAAGTCTTTTTAACATGATAAGCTGCTTTGATCACGGCTAAAATTAAGCATTTGCTTCGAAAGCAAAAACACGTTTACATTCTTTATTAATAATATGCTGAAGCTTTTCTGACAAGAATCATTCTCTTTGGCCTTGTTTCTGATTTTATCTTTTGTTAAATTTCACAAGCAATTTTTACGATTCATCTTTTGTTGAAATAATCTGATAAAAAACGTGAACCTGACTTTAATGCGCTTGTTCATTTTTTATTCAATCCTAAAATTTCGTTTAAACTTACTAGACCATTGATAACATGGATCAAAAATTAAAGGAACTTACCGATAAACTCTACAACGAAGGGGTTGCCAAAGGAAATCAGCAGGCCGAAAGCATTGTGGAAGAAGCAAAATCGAAGGCGGCAAAAATTATTGCCGAAGCAGAAGAAAAGGCCAAAGCCATTCTCAATAAGGCTGAAAAGGATGCTGCCGAGCTCGACAAAAACAGTCGTTCGGAGTTGAAATTGGCGGCAGGTCAGATGCTTAGCGCACTCGAGCAGGAAGTTGCAGGCCTGCTAACCGGTAGCATCGTGAGCGAGGAAGTGGGAAAAGCCACTTCCGACAAGCAGTTCATCCAGGAGCTGATCATGAAAGCAGTAGGTAATTGGGCTGCCGATCAGAACCTTTTGGTTGTTGTACCCGATGCCGATCATGATGCAGTGGAAAAATTCTTTGCCGCAAAGGTAAAAGAACAACTCGGGAAGAAAGTGACCATCGAATCGGCCAATGGTGTTAAGGCAGGTTTTGTAATTGAACCCGCCGATGGAAGCTATAAGGTGAGTTTTACTCACGACGACTTTGTTTCTTTTTTCAAAGAGTTTATACGCCCCAAAGTAGTTGAACTCCTGTTTGACAGGAAATAGAAAATTATGGGAAATTATTATTACCTGATATCCGGTTTGCCTGAACTTCAGCTCGACGACCAGAAGTTAAAACTTTCGCTCATCGATTTTAAACGTGAGCTCGAAGAAAATCTTTCGGAAAGCGACCTGAATGTATTGAGCTATTTCTTTATGCAGTTCGATAATGAAAATCTGTTAAAATACCTGAACGATCGTGAAGCAACGCTCGATCCGCTGGGTAATTTAAACAGAGAAGATTTTGAGGAAATGTTGCTGCTGTTCAGGGAAAGTGATCAACCACGGCATCCCCGTATCTACGAGTATTTCAAGTATTTTGTGCCGGTTTACTTAAGCGATACTGCCATTTTTGAGGGTATGCGACGCGAAGATGAACTCACCAGTCTTTATTACGATTTTGCACTTGGCTGTAAAAACGACTTTATTGCTGAGTGGTTTCGCTTTAATTTGAATATCAGTAATATCTTAAGCGCACTGAACTGTTTAAAATACAACATCGACCGCGAAACGGTAATTGTTGGTACCGACGAGATTTCAGAGGCCCTGCGCAACAGCAATGCCCGCGATTTTGGTATTGCTGCCGAATTTCCCGAAGTAGATGAAATTGTGCGCATTGCCGAAGAAAGTGATTTGTATGAGCGGGAAAGAAAAATTGACCTTCTTAAGTGGAACTGGCTCGAAGAAAAGGGCTTTTTTCATTATTTCGATGTGGAACATCTCTTTATTTATCTGGTACGCCTGCAACTGCTTTCTCGCTGGGTTCAGCTTGAAAGAGAAAGCGGCTTAAAGGTCTTCCGCGATATGATCGAGCAGTTACAACATGCTTTTGAGTTTCCCAACGAATTTACCGTACAAAAGGTCGCTGCACATTAACCAATAAAAAGCTACAAAAAGATATGTCAACAAAAGGAATAGTAAAAGGAATTATTGCCAACCTGGTCATTGTGAAAGCCGACGGGCCGGTATCACAAAACGAAATCGCCTACATCAATCTTGAAGATACACGCCTTATGGCCGAGGTGATTAAGGTTACCGGAGGCAATACCTATATTCAGGTTTTTGAAAGCACCAGGGGTGTAAAAGTGGGCGACGGTGTCGACTTTGAAGGACACATGCTCGAAGTAACCCTTGGTCCGGGTATTCTTTCGCGTAACTACGACGGCCTTCAAAACGATCTCGATAAAATGACCGGAGTCTTCCTCAAAAGAGGGGAGTACACCTATCCGCTCGACAAGGAAAAACTGTGGGACTTTCATCCCCTGGTAAACGAAGGCGATGAGGTGGCAGCCGGTAGCTGGCTTGGACAGGTGACTGAAAATGAGCAGCCCCATAAAATAATGGTACCCTTCACCTTTAGCGGGAACTACTTTGTAAAATCGATTGTTGCTGAAGGCAATTACAGGGTAAACGATACCATTGCCATATTGCTCGACAAAGACAATCATGAAGTGCCGGTGACCATGGTACAGAAATGGCCGGTGAAACGACCCATCAAAGCATACAAAAATAAACCGCGTCCCTTTAAATTGTTTCAGACCGGCTACCGTTCGATCGATTTTTATAATCCCCTGCTCGAAGGGGGAACCGGTTTTGTTCCGGGGCCCTTTGGAACGGGTAAAACCGTTTTTCAACATACGGTGTCGAAACAGGGCGAGGCCGATATCGTGGTAATTGCAGCCTGTGGTGAAAGAGCCAACGAG
Source organism: Roseimarinus sediminis (assembly GCF_050433125.1). Taxonomy (NCBI): domain Bacteria; kingdom Pseudomonadati; phylum Bacteroidota; class Bacteroidia; order Marinilabiliales; family Prolixibacteraceae; genus Roseimarinus; species Roseimarinus sediminis. Next base: position 210,803 of record NZ_JBNPXV010000002.1, read on the forward strand.
GTGGTGGAAATATTTACCGAGTTCCCCGAGATTACCGACAGTCGTACCGGTCGTCCACTCATGGAACGTACCACCATCATTGCCAACACCTCAAACATGCCGGTGGCGGCACGCGAAGCCTCGGTTTATACTGCCATGACCATTGCCGAATATTATCGCAACATGGGCTTGAAAGTGTTGTTGCTGGCCGACTCCACCTCGCGTTGGGCACAGGCTCTGCGCGAAATGTCGAACCGACTGGAGGAATTGCCCGGACAGGATGCTTTCCCCATGGACCTTTCGGCCATCATTGCCAACTTTTATGCACGGGCCGGTTTTGTTGAACTGAACAACGGAAAGAGCGGATCGGTCACTTTCATTGGGACTGTTTCGCCCGCTGGTGGTAACTTCAAGGAACCTGTTACCGAATCGACAAAAAAAGCAGCCCGCTGCTTCTATGGTTTGCAGCAACAACGGGCCGACAGCAAACGTCACCCGGCCTTTAGTCCGCTCGACAGTTATTCGAAATACCTCGAATATCCCGAGTTTCGGGAGTGGGTGGGTAAGAACATCAGCAACGAATGGGTCGATCTGATAAACGAAGCCAAGACCATCATGCAGCGGGGGACCGAAATTGCCGAACAGATCAATATTCTGGGCGACGACGGGGTGCCGGTGAATTATCATATCACCTTCTGGAAATCAGAATTGTTCGACTTTGGTTTTCTGATGCAGGATGCCTACGATGACATCGATCGTAACATGCCCCTCGACCGGATGGAATTCATGGTGAAGCTGGTGATGAAGATCTGCCAGAGCGAATTTGCTTTCGACGATTTTAATGAAGTGGCCGCTTTCTTTCGCGAGCTGATCAACAACATCAGACAGATGAACTATACCGAATACGAATCGGCCGAATTCAAAGACTACGATCAGAAAATCAGAGCACTGGTCGAAAAGATGGTAATAAAGCAGGAAAAATAGAAATCAATAAACAGAAAGCCTTATGGCAAAAGCGTTTCAAAAAATATACACCAAAATTACCCAGTTAACCAAAGCAACTGTGACCCTTGAGGCACAGGGAGTGGGCTACGACGAGCTGGCAACCATTAACGGCCAGCTGGCGCAGGTGGTAAAAATAATTGGCGACGAGGTTACGCTGCAGGTTTTTGGGGGTACCGAAGGGGTTCCCACCAATGCCGAAGTAATCTTTCTTGGCAAAGCACCCGGATTGAAGGTCAGTGATCAGCTGGCAGGGCGCTTCTTTAATTCTTTGGGCTACCCCATCGACGGAGGACCGGAGGTGGAAGGAACTGAAGTTGAAATTGGCGGCCCTTCGGTGAATCCGGTGCGACGCAAACAACCTTCGGAACTCATTGCTACCGGAATAGCCGGAATCGACCTGAACAACTCGCTGGTTACCGGTCAGAAAATTCCCTTCTTTGCCGATCCCGATCAACCGTACAACGAAGTGATGGCCATGGTGGCCCTGCGTGCCAATGCCGATAAAATCATTTTAGGCGGCATGGGGCTTACCAACGACGACTACCTCTTTTTTCGCAATGTATTCGACAATGCCGGAGCACTCGATCGCATCATTTCGTTTGTAAATACCACCGAAGATCCGCCGGTTGAACGTTTGCTGGTGCCCGATATGGCACTGACTGCAGCCGAATATTTTGCGGTGGAGAAGCATGAAAAAGTGCTGGTATTGCTTACCGACATGACACTCTACGCCGATGCCCTGTCGATTGTCTCGAACCGTATGGATCAGATTCCTTCGAAAGATTCAATGCCCGGTTCACTCTATTCCGACCTGGCTAAAATTTACGAAAAAGCAGTGCAGTTTCCCGATGGAGGCTCTATCACCATTGTTGCCGTAACCACCCTGTCGGGCGGCGACATTACCCATTCAATCCCCGATAATACCGGATACATCACCGAAGGACAGCTTTTCCTGCGTCGTGATACCGACATCGGTAAGGTGATAGTCGATCCGTTCAGATCGCTTTCGCGCCTCAGGGGACTCGTAATTGGTAAGAAAACACGTGAAGACCATAAGGACATCATGGATGCCAGCGTGCGGCTTTATGCCGATGCCGCCAATGCCAAAACCAAACAGGAAAACGGCTTCGACCTTACCGAGTACGACGAACGTACTTTGAAATTTGCCAGGGAATACGCCAACGAATTGCTGGCCATCGATGTAAATATCAACACCGACAAAATGCTGGACATCGGTTGGGAACTGTTGAAGAAATATTTTAATGAAAATGAAGTGGCTATCCGTAAGGAAATGATGAAAAAATACTGGTGAGCTACAGTTGAAAATAATAAAGCATGGCAATAAAATACCAGTTTAATAAAACATCGCTGCAACAACTCGAAAAGCAGTTAAAGGTAAGGGTGAAAGCCCTTCCCACCATCAAAAACAAGGAGAGTGCACTTCGGGTTGAGGTGAAACGGGCCAAGTACGAAGTGCAGCGTCTTGAAGCACTGCTCGAGGAAAAAATAAAAGCCTACGACAACATGGTGGCCTTGTGGGGCGAATTTGACACTTCGCTGGTAAAGGTTGAGGATGTGAAGATGAAGGTGAAAAAAATAGCCGGTGTGCGCACCCCGATACTCGAAGGGGTTGAATTTGCCATTGCATCGTACAGCCTTTTTAACCGGCCGGCCTGGTTCCCCGATGGAATTGAGCTGGTAAAACAGCTGGCGCAGATTGGTATCGAACGTGAATTTTTCTATCAGAAAATGATACTGCTCGAACATGCGCGAAAAAAAACCACTCAGAAGGTGAACCTGTTCGAGAAAGTTCAGATTCCTGGTTACGAAGATGCCATACGAAAAGTGAAACGTTTTATGGAAGATGAAGAGAATCTTTCAAAATCGGCTCAGAAAATTGTTAAAGAACGACAGCAAAAGAAGGAGAATGCACTATGATTAGCAGCATGTCGAAATATACCTTTCTCATTTATCATGAAGAGTACCTTACTTTTCTCGATTTACTGAGAAACACCGGGGTGGTGCACATTCAGGAAAAAGCCGATGGCCTTGCTGACGACGAAGCGCTCAACGAAAAAATGAAGCTTCATCAAAAAATTAACGACAGCATAAAACTGTTGAAAGCAAGGAAAGTGGATGCCATAAGTCCGGCACAAACACACGAGGGCGCACCGGAGCTAATCGATCGTATTGAAAAGCTTACTGGCTCCCTTGAAAATGAAAGGGCAAAATTGCATGCGGTGTTAAAAAAATGGCAACAGGTAAAACCCTGGGGACCTTTCAGCATTAAAACCATCGAACAATTAAACGAAGCCGGTTGTACATTGCATTTTTTCTCCTGTAGCAAATCGAAGTTTGATGAAAAGTGGAGAAGCGACTATCAGTTGTTTGAAATCAATCGCGTTGGCTCCCAGATTTACTTTGTTCTTGTAAGCGATACACCTGAAGCACCGGTCATCGATGCTGAGCTTCAAGCGCTGCCCAACGACGATTTACTGGCTGTTGAAAGCAAAAAGAAACAGCTTGAAGAAAAGATCAAAGGCATTGAAAATGAGCTCGACCAAGTGGCAGCATCGGCCATTCCCCTGTTAGAGCAGTACAGAGAGCGTAACAACAGTGAACTCGATTTTCGTAAAGTGGTGCTTAATGCAGGGAATGAAGCAGAGAACCGCCTAAAAATACTGGAAGGCTGGGTGCCCGACGAACAAATGGAAGAATTGGAAGCAGTCCTGCTTGAAAGCGGTGCCTACTACCTGAGAAGTGAAGCCGGAGTGAATGATCAGGTTCCTGTTAAATTGAAGAACAACGCTTTTACCAGCCTCTTCGAAATGATCGGCTCGCTGTATTCGCTGCCCAACTATCGGGAACTGGATCTGACACCCTTCTTTGCACCATTTTTCATGCTCTTTTTCGGTTTTTGCCTTGGCGATGCAGGATACGGCCTGCTCATGTTGGCAGCGACCCTCGTTTTGCGCGCCAAAGCCAAACCTGCCATGAAGGGCGTTTGGACGCTTGGCTTCTTATTTGGAATCGCTACTGTGATCATGGGCCTTGTTAGTGGTACTCTCTTTGGTGTTGAACTGGTAAAATTAGACATCCCCTGGCTGGAGCAATACCAGCGAATGGTGCTTAACCAAAATCAGCTCATGTACTTTGCCGTGGCACTGGGTGTTATCCAGATTATTTTTGGGATTTGTCTCAAGGCGGCAAGGGCCATTAAAATGTATGGCATTAAGCACGCGCTTTCAACCATTGGCTGGGTCATTATTCTGGTAGGTGTTGGCGGAAGTTTTGGCCTGATGAAGATGGAAAACATCGATGCTGAATTGGCCAGTTACCTCATGATTGCTTTTGGCAGCGTGGGCGGCATTTTGGCCCTCTTTTTCAATTCCCCGGGAAAGAACATCTTTATCAATTTTGGACTCGGGCTATGGGATACCTACGGCACTGTAACCGGCTTGCTGGGCGATGTATTGTCGTACATCCGACTGTTCGCCCTGGGCTTATCGAGTGCCGTGCTTGGAAACGTGTTTAACCAGCTGGCTTTTTCTGTCAATATCGACCTGCCGGTAGTTAAGCAGCTGATGATTCTGATGATTTTGCTGCTGGGGCATTCCATCAATTTCTTTATGGCTGCCCTGGGTGCCTTTGTACACCCGTTACGTCTGACTTTTGTCGAGTTTTACAAGAATACCGGTTTTGCCGGTGGAGGAAAAAAATATTCGCCATTCCGTAAAATGGAAGAGGCGCTGAATGAATAGAAAATATTAATAAAAACAGATAATTATGGAACCTATTGTATTAGCTTACATCGGAATTGGTATTATGGTAGGCCTGTCGGGAATGGGAAGTGCTTTTGGTCTCTCATTTGGCGGTAGTGCTGCCATTGGCGCCATGAAAAAGAACGAGAGTTCGTTTGGTCAGTACCTCTTGCTGGGAGCACTTCCCAGTACACAGGGGATTTATGGCTTTGTGGGTTATTTCATGCTTGCTCCGCTGCTTACAAGCAGTATTACCTGGTTGCAGGCCGGAGCCGTTTTGGGTGCCGGTCTCGGACTGGGCGTGGTAGCTCTCTTTTCGGCCTTGCGCCAGGGACAGGTTTGTGCCAATGGAATTGCCGGATTGGGCGCCGGACACAATGTGTTCAGCATTAGTCTGATCATGGCCGTATTTCCTGAGCTGTATGCCATCCTTGCCTTGCTTGTTGCCATTTTGATTGGACAGGCTGTGGCATAATTTAAACGAACAGAAAAATCAAAAGAGGATGCTCGCTTGCGACCATCCTCTTTTTTTTGCCTGTACAGAACAAAAATTCTTAATCAGCAGCTGCTGAGTAAATTATTTGAACGGAAAAAAGAGCGTAAAGGCCAGCTGCCTTTACGCTCTTTTTTATATTCATCGAATATTGCTTTTATACAAAAATCAACTGAGCTAAAATGTATACCGGAAGTAATACAACCAGCGAAAACTTCACAATGTATCCAAAGAAGCTGGGCATTGGTATTTTGTTCTCTTCGGCAATGGCTTTTACCATGAAGTTGGGGCCGTTACCAATGTAGGTCATGGCACCAAAAAATACAGCACCCAAACTGATTGCCTTTAGCAGAAATTCAGGTACTTTGGCAACCAGGGGGGCATTTCCAAACTGGTCGGCAATGCCTTGGGCCAGATTATGGAATGAAACCGCAGTAGGTGCATTGTCGAGGAAAGCACTCAAACCACCGGTAGCATAGTAAAAATGAGCCCCGCTGCTTAAACCGAATGAATGGGCATTCTCCCGAAGGTACAACAGTGCCGGAACCATGGTAATAAAAATACCAAGGAACAAAAAGGCCACTTCGACAATGGGCCCCCAGGTAAATTTGTTTTCCTCGTAACGCATTTTCTTATTGGTGAATACCAGCGAAAGGAGGGCCATCAGCAGAATCACACCTTCACGTATAAATCCAAAGTAGTGATTGTCGTGGATAATGTGCAAATAATTCTCATTCAGAAAAGCCACCGATAGTACCACGCCAATCAGAAATACAAAATTCAGATTGCCTTTCATCCTGATGGGTTCAATTTCGGTGTGGTCTTTTACAATGGCTGCAGCTGGTTCTTTTTTGTGATAAAACGAATCAACAAAAAAGTAGATGAGCAGCAGCGTGGCATTAACAAATAACCATGGACCAATTAAACTGAAGAACCAGCCAAACGGTGCTCCGCGAAGATACAGCAGGAACAATGGCGGATCGCCCAGAGGAGTGAGCATACCACCGGCATTGGCTACAATGGCAATAAAAAACAGAATGGTGTGTACCTTGAATTTTCTTTCCGAATTGGTTTTGATCACCGGCCGGATCAGCAGCATGGCAGCACCCGTGGTTCCCATAAAGGATGCCAGTATGGCACCAATGGCCAGAAAGAGGGTGTTGATGGCAGGCTTTGCTTCAATGTCGCCTTTCAAATGAATTCCTCCGGTAATTACAAAAAGTGCTCCAAGTAAAATAATAAAAGGAATGTAATCGAACAGGATCTGATGCATCAATGCGTGACTTAAACCCCGTATTACTAAAACTACTGCCAGGGGAATACCCAATACCAGCGATACAATCAATTTGTTCTTGTTTTCCTCCCACCAATGGTGGAAAAACAGCGGACCAATTGCTATAAATAGCAACATTACCACAAATGGTATCGACAACCATAAGGGCATACTTTCTACAGTTCCATGGTTCATAAAGCCAATTTTTAAAATGATTAATTTTTTTGTGGGTTGAAAATAAAAAAATTATCCCCGAATTAAGCAATCACTCATTTAAAAACTGAACTTATAATATCTATAAATCGATTTATTTAAATACTTCAGGGTGAAAATAGGAAGCAAACACTAAACATAAAGTATACAACATCAGGCATTCACAACTTTTGCTTAAGCGTAATAAGACTCATTCTATATTTGTTGGCATTTGTTCATTGCTTCCCATTCGGGTCGATTGAAGCTCCATCCCATTGTAATGACTGTTTCCACTTTGTGCAAACACTTCGGCAGAACCAGCTCCGCAACTAATGATGGTTTTTATGGCAGTATCAACCGGGATGCTGCTTCTGACTACCTTTTCTTTTGGCAAATGATATATATTTCCCGAAGTGGGATTGGGGCCTGTAGGTACAAAAACAGTGATGTAATTGTTAATCTCTTGATAATCGGTAATGAAGCCAGTCATTAATACCCCTGAATTGAAAATATCGACCAGCACTACTTCAGAAAAGAACGACCGGTTTTTTCCAAAGAACTGCTGTACTATTTCACGGGCAGTTTTATAACCTGGAATTTTATAGAAATAAGTAGTTTCAATGTGTTTTAAAAGGAGATTTCCAAAACGGGTACGGATAAACAAACCAATAAAGAAGAAAAGCACAACAATGGCGATCACCGCTATAATGTATACTACCATAGTCGATATGCGGGTATTGGTTTCAAAAAGCTTAACCAGTGGTTCGAGATTCTTTTCGATCATTCCAATTACCCAGCGAAAAAGAACAACGATCAATCCAAGCGGCAGTATGGCTGCAAGTCCCCCAATTAATGTAGTACGAAGAAAATTCAAAATGCTCGATTTGGCCGACATATGAAATAGTATTTGTAATTTACTGAAATTTAAAACGTCTTTTTAAGTGTTGTGTTGCACCGTTCACAGGTAAAAAAGGGTCGTTCACCTTTTTATTCGATTAAATGCAGGTTTTTTTTAGCTGTTTTGTTGCACAAACTTAAACAAAAGCCATGAACATTAACGCTTACATCGAACAATTTACCCGCTTATGGGAACAAGCTGATCCGGCTTTTCCGGCAGGTGAAACACCTGTGCCGTTCGATGAGAAAATTAAACGCGAACAGACCTTAATTGGTTTTTCGGAAAAGCTAAAAAATGAAAGTGAATTTTCCTCTGCTGCCTTGCGTAAGCAGAAAAATAACCGACTGAACAGGGGAATCGAAGAATTTTTCCGTAAGATCATGAATTTCACCGAAGGCGAAGCAGCTGTAATTTCAGGAATGGCCGGTTCGGGTGTGTCGAAAAAATTTATGCAGATGGCCCGGGAATTCGATCCCGAAGTAAGTATGGATGATGTTTTTCAGGCCAGTCGTAACCTGTGGATCATCAATAGTCTGCAAATAATGATGGGCGAACCAATCAGGGTGACACCTTCGGTTTTTGCCTACAGCATGCTTTATCCCTACAGTGATAATTACCTCGACGATCCTGATGTTGATACCATTCAGAAAATCGAATTTAGTAAACGTTTCCGTTTGCGCTTATCAGGCGAAAAAGTGTTAGCCGTTAACCGCAACGAACAGCTGATCTTCGACCTGGTTTATTTGATTGAAAGTGATTGGGATCGAAATAAATTTCCCGGAGTATATCAAAGTCTGTTAGCAATTCACGATGCCCAAACCCGAAGCATCAGGCTGCTCAACGAACGCAGTCAGCTGAGCGACGCCGGGCTGCTCTCGATTTGTATCGATAAAGGAGGAACATCGGTATTGGCCGACGCCTACCTGATGAAAGGTCTGCTTACTGAAGCTGAGGAGCGCTTCTGTTTTGGCTTCGGAACATTCCTGCAATTTGTCGACGACATACAGGATTTGCACGAAGACCTGAACGGAGCACTCGAAACCGCTTTTACAAGGGCTGCCAACCACGGTCAGCTCGAAGAATTTGTGAACCGAACCATCAGTTTCAGTCGTACCGTAATGAACAACATGGATTGTTTCACAGCTCCCAATCTCCATCACATGCAACAAGTGATGATCAAAAGTGTGAATTTTTTGCTCACCGAAGCCATTGCACTCAATGAACGCTTCTTTGACATTGAATATGTTCAGCAAATGGAACTTGCATCTCCCTTTCGCTACGAATTTGTCCGACAACGAAGAAATAAAATGGCAAGCAATCGCATCTCACTGATGAAAAAAATCGAATCAATGGTGATGGAAACCCAGGAGGTGGCAATTTAGGCACGGTATTTGTTATTTTAGTAGTGCAAATAGAAGTAAAAGATTTTTCATAGGTTAGGTTTAGTTAGGTTAGATTAGTTAGTAAGAAGAGAGGGTTGAAGGCCCTCTTTCTTTTTGCCTCTTAAAACGCGACATCCAGACGAACGGCTTTTGTTTTACTACCTGCATGCTGAGCACTTAGCAATTGATATTCTCAAAGCATCCTCCATTTTCTTTTTCGCAATGAAACTTTTTGTCCCGAATTGGGAAGATATTATCTTGCAATTTTTTGTAACTTTTGCCAAACAACCAGGAAGAATGAAAACAGATTTGAAGAATAAAAAGGTGGGGCTGGCATTGGGTGGTGGTGCTGTATTGGGTGCAGCCCATGTTGGTGTATTGAAAGCATTGGCTGAATTCAACATCCGGGTCGATTACATCGCAGGCACCAGCATTGGTGCTTTTGTGGCTGCATTCTACGCCTTTGGAAATAAATGGGACGAAATTGAAGCCTTGGCCGAAGGATTAAACTGGTTCGAAATCAGTGCACTGTCTCTTTCGCGCTACGGCTTAATGTCAAACGAGAAATTAGGGAAACTCATTACCAAAACAATTGGAGATGAACGGATCGAAAACGCCGGCATCCCCTTGGCAATGATTGCCACCGATGCAAGTAACGGGGAAAAAGTGGTGCTTAAGGACGGTCCGGTTGACAAAGCCGCCATGGCCAGTACCTGCCTGCCGGGGCTTTTCAATCCGATAGAAATCAATGGGAAACTGCTGGTCGATGGTGGAATTGTTGAAAATGTGCCCATTGATACGGTTCGGTCGCTTGGTGCCGATTTCATTATTGGGGTCGACTTAAATGCAGCGCATAAATATGAAAAACCCGGAAACATTATCGATGTGTTGATCAATAGTTTTCATTTTACCATGATGGCGGCTTCACGTCTCCAAACCGAGGAAGCCGATCTGCTGATTAAACCCGATTTGTCCGGATTCAGTCGCTCCGATACCAGCCAGATTACTGCATTGATTAAACAGGGATACAAGGATGCTTACAAGGTGCTTGAAAATAAATTCGACAAAATAGAAGAAAGTAAAGCTGAGTAGCTATTCGTGTTTCATCCTGTTATGCTTTATTGTAAAGCAATGTTTTCTTTTGTAGTTTTTGTATTATTTTCATGGCCTGCTTGCCTCATTGTGATAACTGGCAAGTGGACAATGTTCTGATTGTGTTAAAATTCAACAAGATACTATGAAAACGACTCAGCTGTTAAGCATCCTCTTCATTTCCTTTCTTTTTCTCTCGTGTAATTTTGGATCGAAAAATGAATTAATACTTGCAGATAAACAGGGGGTAGCCAGTATTGTACTTTCGCCTCAAAGCGATGAGCTGATCAAATGGGCTGCCACTGAACTGGCCGGTGATCTGGAAAGCCTCAGCGGGCAAAAACCCCGGCTGCTTTTTAGCAACGAACTACCCGAAGGTGAAAACCGGATCATCATCATAGGAAAAGCGGGTGATGAATTGCTGACAAACAACCCGCCTGCTGTACTGGAACAAGTAAACGGTGCATGGGAAAAATTTATGATCGATGCCGTCGGTCAGCGGCTTTACATTGCAGGCAGCGATGTGAGAGGTACCGTTTATGGCATTTTCGAACTGGCCGAGCAGCTGGGCATTTCTCCCTGGAGCTGGTGGGCCGATGTACTTCCTGAACCGGGCAATAAAGTAAGTCTTTCTCTTCCCGAAGGAGGCATCGTTGAGGAGCCTTCGGTACAATATCGTGGTATCTTTCTTAACGATGAGGACTGGGGCCTGCATCCCTGGGCTGCACAAACCTTTGAACCCGAAACAGGCGATATTGGACCCAAAAGCTATGAAAAAATATTTCAACTCCTCCTTCGCCTCAAGGCCAATATCATCTGGCCGGCCATGCATCCCTGCACCAAAGCATTTTACGCCATAGAAGGGAACATGGAAATGGCACAAAAATACCATATGGTAATCGGAACCTCGCATGCCGAACCCATGTTGCGCAACAACGTGGATGAGTGGAAGCACAAGGAGCGGGGAGCTTTCAATTATTTTGAAAACAGCGAAGCGGTTGAAGAATACTGGCGCGAACGCATTCAGCAGGTAGCCGGTGGTGACCATCGTTTTATGGTCACTGTGGGCATGCGCGGTGTTCACGATGGAAAAATGGAAGGAAATGCCACTACCGACGAAAAAGTGGCCATGCTTGAAACCATTTTTGATAAGCAACGACAAATGCTTGAAGAAGAACTCGGGCTGCCGGCCAACGAGGTACCACAGGCCCTGGTGCCTTATAAGGAAGTGCTTGATTTGTACAATGCAGGGCTGAATGTGCCCGATGATGTTACGCTGATCTGGACCGACGACAACTATGGTTACATACGCCGCCGAAGCGATGCCAAAGAACAAATGCGCCCGGGCGGCAGCGGCGTGTATTATCACCTAAGTTATTGGGGGCGCCCGCACGACTACCTGTGGCTGAGTAGCACCCAGCCGGCCCTCATCTGGTACGAAATGAAAAGAGCCTGGGAAAACGGAGCACAAAAAGTATGGATTGGCAATGTGGGCGATATCAAACCGGCCGAATACAACATGGAATTTTTCCTCGACCTGGCCTGGAATATCGATGTGGTGAGTCACGAAAATATCGATGTTCATCTGAAAAACTGGGCGGCACGTGAATTTGGTGAAAAGCTTGCCGACGACATTGCCGCTTTAAAGCAGGAGTATTACCGGCTTGCCATGCTGCGAAAACCCGAATTCATGGGCTGGAGCCGCACCGAACCCAGTACGGCAACGCAACAGGGCGAATTCAGTACCCGGGGAATCAACGATCTGGAAATAAGGCTCAGTCAGTATCACCGCTTGTACCAACAGGCCGATGCCTTGAAAGAAAAAGTAGCTCCCCGTTTACGAGATGCCTATTTTCAGCTGGTAGAATACCCGGTAAAAGGAGCTGCTCTGATGAACGATAAATTCCTCTATGCCCAACTGGCTTACGAAGCCACCGACAAGATCAGCAAAAGCAAGTACGACAGCCTTTCGAGGGAAGCTTACGCCGAAATTGAAGCACTTACCAATTATTACAACAATGAGTTGAGTCAGGGAAAGTGGAAGCACATGATGAGTAGTAAACCACGCAAGCTGGCTGCTTACCAGATGCCCGACTATCATCTGGAGCAAAGTGCTCCTGTAAATGAAAAGGTCGAAAAGGCTGCTTCGAGCCAATTTATTCAGGCCGGTGACTATGTTGCTACTGCAGGCTTTGAACAGTATAAGTGGAAAAAGATTCAAGGCCTGGGCTACAGTGCTCAGTCCCTGACCTTATTGCCGCTTTCCGATCGAAGCTTCGAAACAACACAGCCTTCGGTCACTTACCGTTTTACCATCGACGAGCCGGGAGCATACGAGCTCGAGCTTCGCTGTTTGCCCACTCATGCCAATAATTTTGATCATCAGCTAAGTATTACGGCAGACAACAACGAAGCGCAGACTTTTAAACTGAATACCAGGGGCAGGAGTGAAGCCTGGAAACAGAATGTATTGCGTAATCATAGCCGTATTTTTTACCCGATGAATTTCGACAGTGCCGGTGAAAAAGAAGTTCGTCTCCGTGTGAATCAAACAGGCATTGTAATCGATCAGCTGGCTGTGCGGCCAGCAGGCAGCGAACGGCAGTACATGATTCCTGTAAAATAGTGATCGAAACAGAAATGTTTAAACAGGGGAAATGATTGTTGTATATTTTAAGTTTATTCAACTGCTTGAATGAAGTTCATCAATTCCCGGTCGTGATTATTTACTATGCGACATTCATTATCAAAATACATGGTGACACCGTTTTCGGCAGTGTAGGTTTCCCATGCCGGAAGCACATTCTCAACATTCGGATTGCCTGTTTTTATAAAGTTGATCCATGCCGAACTCATTTTATCGGCCATTTTCCATGCAGCTTCGGTATTTCCGGTCCAGTCGGGCCGCAAGTCAACCGTGTTGAATGCCAGTGGAATGTCCAGGCCGTGGAATGAACCTTTCGAGGCATCATCAACACCGCTTTTCCATGCTAAAAAATAAACATACAAGGGGGCATCGCTCTCCTGGGCCCTTGCATCGGCAGTACGTATGGTATAGGGCCTGAAAACCTTATCAATCGACAATAAATCCTGGGCTGTATAATCGGGGTAGGCCTTTGCGAATAACTCAATGTATCGATCCGTTTTGTCGCCGTAGGTTTTTGCCAGGCGTTCTTTGGCTTCTTCCAGCGTAAGGTCTTTTTCACCATAGAATACAGGCATCATCTCATTCAGCGTAGAACCCATCATCAGTGGAATTTCTTTGGAGATTTCGGCAAAGCCGGGGCTGAAAGGTTGCTGAAGCAACACAGTTCCATCGGCCGAAGGGGCAAAACCAAACATACGTGGCGATCCGGGTTTTCTTGGGCCCGCTATTTTGGCGATCGCCTCATTGCCGGCTTTTACAAGATCGCGGTAAGGAATCGTATCCAGCCTGGCCACTTCTTCGGGGCTGAGTCCTAAATTTTCGAGAACGGCTAAACCCAGTACCTGCGATTGCTCCTTGGTCATCGTATTGATCAGGGTTCCGCTTTGAATGATGGCTTTGTGAAACAAACCGTTTGCTGCCGGCATGCACAGGAGGGTACCCACTTTTCCGCCACCGCCCGATTCGCCTACTATGGTCACATCGGCAGGGTTGCCGCCAAATTTTTCAATATGGTTGTTGACCCACTCCAGCGCTTTTACAATGTCGAGCATACCCACATTGGCCGATTGGGCATATTTTTCGCCACAAGCCGACAAATCGAGAAAGCCCAGGATGTTCAGGCGATGGTTGACGGATACGAACACGATATCTCCCTTCTTTGCCAGGGCTTCTCCATAGGTCATCGGATCGTTGCTGGCACCAACATGAAAACCGCCTCCATGCAGCCAAACCATTACCGGACGCTTTTTGCCATCGTTGATGCCCTGTGTCCATACATTTAAACTGAAGAGTTCCCTTTCGTTCTGGACCGAATCGGGATACCAGGGCACAATTTGTCTCGCTACGGGACCAAAATCGGTACATTCGCGAACACCCTGCCAGGCATCGGGATCCTGCGGAGGCATAAACCTTTCTGCTTTGGCATAGGGAATCCCTTTAAAAGCAAATACTGTATCATGATAGCTGCCTGCAATTTCGCCCGGGGTGATTTGAACATGCGGTGCCTGATTTTGCTTCGGCTTCGGATTACAGCCGGAAAGAATTAATCCTGCTGCAATTAAATACAAAATAATGTTGATTGTTGGTCTCATAGTGTAACTGTTTTGTTGGTTTAAAGTAGGTAGCTTTAGTAAAAAATCATTTCATCACCGGGCGCTTAGGTTCGCTAAGAGTCAGGATTATTATGCGCAGTTTTTATTTTGTTAATTGGTAGTCCTTTATCAACAAATTGGCAGATAAATCAAGTCGTGTCGTTAATTTTCTTATCATGTCGACCGTTAATTTTCTTTTTCTGTTGAGCACTTCAGAAACTCTGCTTTTCCCTCCAATTTCGGGAATTAAATCGACTTGTTTAATTTGCATCTCTTCCATTCTAATCTTTATTGCATCGATTGGGTCAGGAGCCTCGATTGGGTAATGCTCATTTTCATAATTATCAATTAATAATGCCCAGATATCAGCCTCATCACTTTCTGGTGTCCCAATTTTTGCATCGAAAAGTTCATCAAGTCTTTGAAGCGCTTCCTGATAATCCTTTTCTGATTTTATAGGTTTAATGTTCATGTCAAACTTTTTTAAATTGTTTCTGCATCTATTTTGTCATACTCCACATGTGTGCCAATGAATCGAATAAACATCCATTGTTTCTCAAAATTGATCTTGGTAATCAATCGATAGGTATTCCCTTTGATATTAAAAACAATTCGTCCACCTTTTAAAACACTCGCTGAAGAATACGTTTTTTTCACATCAACCGGGCTTTTCCAATCAGCATTCATTGCTGTGTCGTACCAGGTTTTTAAATGTTGTTCACAATCAGCATGTTTCTCCCAATAAGCTCTAAGGGTACCTTTTGAAAATATTCGTTTCATTTTAAATTATTATGGAAACAAAGATAGAAATAAATTCTCGTTTTGAGAACAGAGTGTTCGCCTTATGGGAACTTATTTGTAGCACAATGGACGTCTGTCTACAAATCTGTCCTCGCCCTTGTTTGAACGCAGCGCTAGCGAGTTGTATTTTAGGGAATTACACGTTTTGATGATCAATCTGCACCTTTGGATGAGCATTCTGCATCTTTGGATGATCAATCTGCATGTTTTGATGATCAATCTGCACGTCTGGATGATCAATCTGCACCTTTGGATGAACAAGATTTTCATTTTGATGATCCATGTTGACGTTTGGATGGGCATGGTTTTCTTTTGGTTGAACAAAAGTAATTTTTCGAAGGTCATAGAATAAGTGCGAAACCCTTATCAAATAGTGCATAATCAGTATCAAAGTCAGCAACCGCATCATCAAAATCGGTTTAAGTCTTAGCAAAAAAGTATCGGGCTTCATCCAGAACGATTTTGACTACAGAGAAGCATCGGGGATGGAAGAAAAAAGATTGAAGAGATTGTAGGAAAAGATTGAAGAGATTGAAGAAAAAAGATTGATCATTCCCTTCAATCCTCCTTCAATCTTTACTCAATCTTCACTCAATCTAAAAAAAGCAGGATGTGCTGTTAAATGAAAATTACGATACGAGTCACCTAAGTGCAGCAACGCTGACAGACCGCCTGGTGGCGGTGCTGTCAGGTTTTAGAACGTGAAATGCTAAATCTTTGAATGAAGCGGCAACCCGACAGCGTCCGAAGGACCTGTCGGCGTTGAAAAGAGAAGGAAGAAAAATGATGGAAGTTATTGTAATGAAGGAAATGTCACCCACACCGCGTGGCATTTTTGTGAAGAAAGATCAGGCTCCCTCTACTGATGGCTGTATTATCGCTTAATGGCTCTTTGTTGTTTTTTCGTTTATTCCGATCACATCCCTTTTAGTTCCTTTTTAAGATAAATCATATCAACAAGTTGAATGTCTCCCTCGAACATCGGGTGGTCGTAATGCTCAGTAAAGAAATTCTTTACACGGTGCGATATTTCAAAGCCGCAACTTTTATAAAACGACAGGATGGCAGGTGTTTCGCCAGTTCCGACCAGCATTGTTGGGTAGCTGTTTTTGTAGAAATCGGAAATGAAGCTGATCAGGGCACGACCGTAACCTTGGCTCTGATATTTTTCGTAGGTGGCTATGTTCTTCAGTTCGCAGCTTTCGCTATCGATCGGTACTACCACGCAAACGCTTTTCAAATCATCGTCATACAGAGCAAACAGGTCGCCATCGGGCAAATACCTGTCAATCATGTCTTCCTGCTCGTCGGCCAGCAACAACAGGTCGAGGAACTGTTTCTTGTTTTCGTTAATTTTTTCTATTCTCATTGTTTTGTAGTTTTTTGCTGATTCTTCAAACAAGACAATAGCGAGCTGTCACTTGCTACAAGATGCCAGGCGAAGGTTTCGAACTAAGATAAAAAATATCCGAAACATCCGTAGGTTCCGGCTCCCGCTCGTTTGCAATGAGCCGGAGCAGGCTTAAGCTGTGCCAATCGGCGGCCATCGGTGGTGCTGCATGTTCAACATAGGCATTCAGCTGATCGGCAATTCAGGCAATAACAGGAAAAAATAAAGGTTTCTAAGGTTTCAGTTTCCAGATTTTATCAGACGCAGGCAAGTATTCGGGAAGTGCAGCCGAACCGTACCAGGTGAATATTTCATAAGCAAGTAAGCCGTTTTTGATGGCCGGATCGCTTTGAAGCAGGTTCTCAACTTCCTCTTTAGAATGGATATGGTCGAAAATAAAGATTCCCCGGTAGTTGTTTGCATTTTTTCCTAATGGCCCGGCTACCACCAGTTTGCCCGCTTTGACCAGTTGGTTGATGTTGGCTAAATGACCTTTGAAACTTTCACTAATCAATGCATTGTCGGAAGTCGTATTGCTTCCGGTAGTTAGAATGACAAAAAAGTAATTTTTCATTCCGAAAGCATCTCCACCTAATTTTTCGGCCAGTGCCGGGTCGTAATTCGGGTTCGCCAGTGCGCTGTCTTCTTCACTCGTTCCTGCATTATGTATGCTCATTTTGTTCGAAAGTTGAGCAGGACCGCTGTTGGCTTTCAGTGCGAAAAGTTCGCTTGATGTTGTTTCCTGAAAAACTGTTTTATTCGGATAATCGTCATGGTGGTTTGTATATTCCAGACTAGCTGAATGCTCATCCACCTGGTTGGTTTGTCCAAAGCTCAGCCTGGTCAAAACCATCAATGCAATTATCAAAGTTGGTTTCATCGATCGTACTTTTACTGTTACACTTTAAAGATACAAATCTTATTAATCTGAAGGGTGCTTACAGTTTAAAGGTTCAACGTGTATGGTTGAAATGATCCCAAGTTGTTTGAAAACAATGGTTTCAAGGTCGGTGGCAATTTTATGTCCGTCTTCGATGCTTAAGTCATTGCTGAGTTTGATATGAAAAGTCAATTCCTGATGCCCTACATAATTGTGGATATGAAAATGATGAAGCTGCAGGTCTTCGGGATAAAACGGCGCAATTGATTTTTTAATTTTATCAATCAATTCGGAGCTGGCCTGCTCTCCCAGTAGTTTGTTAATGGCCTCTTTTGCAATTTGATATGTTGCATAAAAAAGCATCAGTGCGATACAGGCGCCTAAAACACTGTCGATCCACCAGAAATGTTTTGCAAACAGAATTCCTGCCAGTACAATCAGCGACGACAAGGCATCTGTACGGTGATGCCAGCCATCGGCTTTGATGCTTACATTGCCGGTTTTTCGACCAATATAAAATGCATATTGCGCAAGCGCTTCTTTAGCAATAACAGAGATGACGGTCACAACGATGGCAAGGGTTCCAAACTCGGTTGCTTCGTGGTTTTTAAACTGGATAATCGCATCCTTAAGAAAATCGAATGCTATAATTCCGAGAAGAAAGGCAATGAACAAAGCAGCAATCTGTTCCCAGCGGCCATGCCCGAAAGGGTGTTCGTTGTCGGGCTTTTTCGATGACAGCTTCACGGCAACAATGACGATGATTGAACTTAACGAGTCGGAGAGTGTGTGCCATGCATCTGCGGTGAGGGCGATCGAACCTGTAACAATTCCTGCCCAAAATTTCAGAATAAAAAGTACGCTGTTAACCAGTACTGAAATCATTCCTTCAAGGTAGCCTGCTTTTTCCTTATTCATACTTGTTGAAATATAGTTATATCAATCTAATTAGTGCCTGGTGTTTTTTATTTTCATCAGCGATTTAACCGACTTGTTCAAGAGTACGATCAGTATTTCCTGTTCCGATTCGGTCATCTCTTCTGTCAATAGTTCTGCAATTCGTTTGTGCAGCTCGGCATGCAGATTAGCAGCTGTTTCGCCCTCTTTGCTTAAATGAACATGAGCACTTCTTCTGTCTTTGTCGGAGGTCACTTTGTATAAAAAGCTTCGTTTCTCCAGCCTTTCAATCATGACCGAGATGGAAGCTTTTGCGATGTTCATCTTCTCAGCCAACTCGCTGAGTGAAGGATTTTGCATGTTTTTTATTAATTCAATGCAATACAACTGTCTTGAAGTGAGTTGGTTTAAATTTGATTTTTGCTTCATTTCTTCTTCAAGTACTTCGCTTGAATGTAGAATGGAACTTAATAACTGTGCCAGGTTTTTCTGCATATTTCAATATTTTACGGAGCAAAAGTAATAAATAATTAGACAAGGCTAACTAAAGCAATGAAATAAATTTCAAACTATCAGGAAGTCCTTGTTTCATGGGAAGGAGTCATTAAGTCACTAGGAAAAAGTCAGTAAGTCATTGAGGAAAAAGCCATTTGTGTGAGATTGTTTGCATCGATGGCTTTCTCTTCTTTTCTAATGACTTACTGACTATTGACTTTTTCCTTTTATCAAATGACTGAATTATTATAGACATGGTGACTATTGACCTTCGGGTCTTTCACAGGGTAAAGTAGAGACGCACTATAGTGCGTCTCTACTGACCAATGACTCTTTCCTTCCTTTTCAATTAAAAAAATTCAGGAAAAAGGTGATTTTTTTTAATTGTCTGTAAAACAAAACGATGAATGTGAGTAGGCATGCTATGTAATCGTTTTCGTAAGCTCCTGTTAAAAGCAGGAAATCAATGAAATGGCTTTTTCGGCATCAAATTTGAACTGTTTGGCACTATACAAACCGCACCGAAAGTTCACCCGGTACCAATGAGCAGAAGTGCATAAAAAAACAAAGCTATGAAACGAAATATAACCTTCCTGCTTATAATAATATTGGCCAGCATGGGGCAGCTCTCTGCCCGGCAGGTAGTAACAGTAAAGGCCACCAGTTACGACATCAGTGACAACCTCGATTTGGAAGCCGTTGCCTTCCTGTTTGGAAGAGCAGACAACCTGGAGGATTTTGAAAGAAAACTGAATAACCCGGAGGAAAGAATTTCGAACCTCGATCTGAACCGCGATGCCTATGTCGATTACCTGCGGGTAGTCGAAGTTTACGAACAGGGAGTTCACCTGGTTAGTATTCAGGCCGTGCTCGACCGCAATGTTTATCAGGAGGTGGCTACCATCGATCTGGAACGCGATCGGCGTGGAACCATCCATGTTCAGGTGATTGGAAACGAGTTTCTCTACGGAATGAACTACATCATTGAACCGGTTTATGTACACCGTCCGGTAATTTTCGACTGGTTCTGGCATCCTTACCACACCGTGTGGGTTTCGCCTTACCGCTGGAATTATTACCCCGATTATTACCGTTACCGTCGTGCCCATGCAATTCATGTTTACCATCATCACATCAGGAACTATTACAGGCACCACGACTTTCACTGCCGCTATGTACCGAATCGTTACAGCAGGGTGGCAGAGAAGATTCACCACCATCACTACCGTAACGACTATGCACGCAAGCATCCGCACAAATCGTTTGAATACCGTAACAAAGGAGTTGAAAATCATCAACAGCTGGTTGAACGTCGTTCGGCACGGCCGGCAATTGAAAACAATCGCAGGAGTTCCGAAATGAATGCACCGGCCAATGTAAGGAGCAGCAACGATCGAAACAGGCAGGCAGCAAGCCCGAATGAGCGCAGTTCACGTCGCAGCTATAGTGCACCGGCTCAGGAAAGCAGAAAGCAGACCAGTCCGGAATACAGTCGGCGCAGTTCAGGCTCCCGGGAGGCCGTTCGCAGCGAAAGTCCTTCCAAGTCAACCACTGTAAATACCGGCAGGACAGCTGAAAGCAATCGCAGGGTTTATACCCGTAGCGAAAGCAGTCCGTCGATTGCAACAACCCGCCCGGCTCGTGAGCAGGTGAAAAGAGAAAGCCGCAGCACCAGCCGGACTTATCAAAAACCAGCCGACAGCCCTGCCAGAAGTAAACGCAGTACAACGGTAGCACCTCCGGCCCGCAAGAGCAACGATGCCCGTCCTGCTTCGCGCAGTGTGAACCGGAGCAGCAATACAAAAAGTCAGAAGGTAGCAGCTCCGGCAAGGTCAGCAGCAAAAAAGGATGAAGTTAAAAAAAGTGCCCCCTCGCGCCGTTCATCCTCCGACAATAAAAGCAACGGACGCAGATAAAGAGCACAACACAATGATATATTAAAAGGCAGCCCGAAACGGCTGCTTTTTTTTGTATGTGTATTTCCTGTATTTTTGAATAGCAAAAGTTTAAAAAATGAAGAAAATACATCGTCCTTACCTCTTATTCGTTCTTGGTATTATCTTGTTTGCTGATCCGCTGGCTGCTCAATATCAGTCGCTCGATCCTTCCTGTCCGATTGAATTTCATGGTACTTATCTGCTGTACAGGCAGCAGAAGATCGAGCTTGGACCCCGTGCCTTTTTCATCGACGGTCAGATGAGCAGGGAAGAGGCTGGTAAGCATCGGTGGGTATTTTCATCGGTGAACGAAGCAGTCGCCCACCTGAGTGATGGCACTGAGGATGAACCCATGGTGCTCTACCTTGCGCCCTGGGTTTACTGGATCGATGACCCCGATGACCAGGCGGTGCGGCGGGGGAAAAACGGTCGTCCTCCCTATGCACTTGAAATCAGTTGTGACTGGTTGCGTTTTTATGGTCTTAGCAACGATCCGTCGAAAGTCGTATTGGCTGTAAACCGTGGTCAAACCATCGGTGCCGAGGGCAACTTTACCATGTTCCGCTTTGATGGTGATGGCACATCGGCTGAAAATATCACTTTCGGAAACTATTGCAACATCGACCTGGACTATCCCTTGAAGCCTGAACTGGGAAGAGAAAAACGGGCCGCTGCCATCGTTCAGGCCCAGCTCATCCACTGCAATGGCGATAAGATAGTAGCCCGCAATACCCGTTTTGTAAGCAGGTTGAACCTTTGTCCTTTTGTTGGTGCCCGGCGTGCGTTGTTCGATCGCTGTCATTTCGAATCGACCGATGATGCCTTGTGTGGTACGGGTGTTTACCTGAATTGCACGCTCGATTTTTACAGTTCTAAACCTTTTTATTATACCCGGGGAACGGGAGCTGTATTTTTAAACTGCGACATCGATGTATATAACGGCGGGCGGCAATATTTCACAAAGGCCAATGGTCAGCTGGCCGTCATCGATAGCCGTTTTGTTTCGGAAAGCAGCAACTACATAGGCTGGCAGGATCATCCGCCACTCGAAACCCGGAATTATCAATTTGGAAACACACTGAACGGACAAGCGCTGTTTATCGGAAAAGAAGATACGGTTTCGACAGTTGACCTTCAGACTTTGCCCCTGCTTGCTGCCTACCGTCTGGAGCATGCCGATACGGTGCTTTACAATGTTTACAATTTGCTAAGGGGAAACGATGACTGGGATCCCACCCATACTGCCCGGCTGATCAAATCGTTGGAAATAAGCGAAAGGCACAACTACAGTATGCTTCCTGTTCAACTCAGGGTGAGCCCCACGCAGGTAAAGATCGAAACAGGAAAGGACAGTTTGCTGCTGAATGCTTCGCTGTTTCGCTTTGGAAATGTGCCTTTTCATGATGAAAAAATCAACTGGCGGCTGGCGGCCGGAGCAAAGCATTTACTTACACTTCATCCTTCAGCCGATGGAGCTGCATGTATCCTGATTCCGCATAACGATAGCAATGAAGCACAGCAGGTCATGGTGGAAGCTTTTACCGAAAGCGGGCTTGAAGCGGCAGCAGTAATCACGGTTTTACCATCGGAACTGCCATCGCCCGACTTTGTTGTTCAGCCTGTTATCCATGCAAAAGGCAATGGAGAGCTGGTGGTGGATTACCGGACCGACACTGCGCTTCCCGATCAGTCGTTTGTGAGCTGGTTTCGCTGTACCGATGCCTCGGGAAAGGATGCAATAGAGGTGGCGGTATCACGGAATGATCAGCCTGGCAAAAACTACCGGCTCACGGCTTCCGATGTTGGCTACCATGTGATGGCAGTTGTCAGCCCTAAAAATGCACGCAGTAAGCCGGGCAAGGCTTTTCGGACAATCACCGCTGTGCCGGTTGATGCTTCGATGGTAACAACAGATCGGGCATCCCTGAAAACGGACTTCCGGCAGCTTTCGGTGAATAATCAACCAGAAATCATCCCTGGCTTCTGGACTTTCAGGCATTTTGACGATTCGGGGACTGAGGCCCGCCAGGCAGTGCCAATGACCGGGAATGCCTGGCATTATGGTGAAGGTCGCGACGGTGCGCATGGGATGAGTGGTTTGTTGCAAAGCGGCAGAAGTGCCACCTTGTTGTATACCCCCTTGCCCGGGCAAAGGGGAAATATGAAACTAAATTTGGAACTGGCTCCATACAAAACGGCCGGACAGGGCTTTAGTGTTGCCCATCTCTACATGGATGTGTTGATTGCTTTCGACACCAAAAGCATGAGTGGTTACGCTTTGCGCCTGATCCGCACCACAAAATATGGAAATGCCGTCGATGCTTACTTTGTAGAGTATAAAAACAATATCGCGACTCCTGTTGGCAAGGCCGTAACCACAAGCGCATTCCGAACTCCCTGTACCATCGAACTCATTGCAAAGGGAAAGCAGCTTTCGGCCCGCTTATCCACCGAAGGGAATTATACCGATCCTGCATTTCCTGAATTATTACCACAGCTTGCTATTTCCGTTGATGTCGATTCGGTGTTCCATGGTGGTTTTGGAATCAATTACAACGGAGGTGTTCAAACCATGATCAGGCAAATAGAGGCAAGGTGGGAGCCATGAAAGCACTCGCTCAAAGGAAAGCGGACGATTTCACAGTGCCAAAATTCTTTAAGGAGATGAATGAAGCAGGCCGAAAACTAATTCTTTCTATTCATCCATGGTTTCAAATTCCAGTTCAATGCCTCCGGTCCATTTCGCCACGAGGTTGTACACCACACAACTGATGGCCGTAGTGATGAATCCAAATAAGGCATAAAGAATGGGCAAAAAAATGAAAAATAAGGTACCACCAAAGGGAAATCCGGGGAAGCCCTGATTGGCGCCCATGTGATTGAAGGTGTTGGCGATCAGTGAAACTGGTAAAATGATTACCAGCGAAAGCAGAAAGAAAATAACAGCAGCTACTTTGGATGTTTGATACACACCCAGTTTTTTTACACGTTTCATGTTGGTAGTTTTAAATTTGTTATGTCAGTTTAAACATGAAATAAATGTATACTTTATTTTCTACTTTTCATAATAAGTTGCTGTGAAATTGCTCCTTTGCTTTCAATACGCACCAGGTAGCTTCCAGCCTTCAAATCAGTGATGTCGATCGTTCGGTTTAGGGGTGTGATCTTCTTCACCAGTTTACCCTGCATGGTATAAAACGTGACCAGGGTAAGCTCCTCATCGCCCGAAATGTTAATAAAAGCTCCGGCCGGGTTGGGATAGAGTTTGAGTGTTGAAAGCTTTGAGTCAGCCGTACTGCTGGTATCGTATACAACGGCGATGTAGTACAGGTTGGCCACATCGGCTTTGCTGATTTCGCAGGTGCCTGCAGCCAGCGTGATGCTTACGATGCCGTTTACGGCCTGATGGTTTTCACCGTTGATCTTGATACTTCCTGAGAAATCTTCATTGAACACGAGGGTCAAACTTGCTTCCTGCGTGGTGGTAAACGAAATGCTGGTGGCTGATTCAATTTTGAGACAGTGGGTCAATGTAAGTTCGTTGTAGTGAACCGTTCCTTTTGAGTCGGAAAGATTGCCACTAATGGAATAGAAGCTGCTGCTCAATCCGGCAGTGGTGAAATTGTGGATCATGTCGCTTTCGTCAACCGGTTCATCGGGATCGTCGGAGTCGTCATCATTGGGAATACTGTCGCCCTGCACAGCCTCCAGTTTCGTTTGGTAACTTAGGAGTGCATTTTTCAAGGCAGTATTGACGGTATAGGCAGCATCGTCGACAGCATTATTGAAGGTCCATGTAAAGTCACCTCCGTGCATCCGTCCGGCATATTTTATCACGGTTTCGCGAGCAGCTTCGGGCGTTTCGGCCGTGTAGTCATACATGAGTTCCGTATTGGTGTCGAAATTATTGTAGCTATTGCCGCCGTAAACTGTTTTGACAGTGCTTTCAATTTTGTTTTCCCTTTCGCTTGCCACAAAGGCGTCGAAATCGTTTTGCGAAGCAGGAAAAGCAGGATCATTGTAGGCTACAAAGCGCTTTTCGCCCGCCATGAAATTATTAAAAGCCTTGATGATACCACCATCTTCCTTCGAAAAGGTAGGCATGTCGGAGTAATCGTTCGAATTGGCTGCTTCATCGTATACATCGGAACCCTGCATCGAAATGAGCATGGGATACTTGCAGTTGCGGAAATAATTGCCTTCGACAAAAACCGATGATCCGTTGGTGGCACCAACGCCGTATTTGGCGATACCGTCGTAATAATTGTTGTACACATGGGCTGAGTAGTAGCGGACACGCGGATGACGCGAATCGGAATGGTCATACCAGTTGTGATGGTAGGTGATGTACCAGCCGGTGGTGCTTCCCTCGCTTAAACCCAGCAGGTTCGATTTGCCGGTGTCCCAAAAATGATTGTACGAAAAAGTGACCCAGGTTGATTTTTTGCAGTCGAGGGCGCCGTCGCCTTTGGCCTGGTCGGCATCTCCACCGGCATTTCCGTAGAAAAAATCGCAATGATGCACCCAAATGTATTCGTTGTTTTGTTGCAGGCCCAAATCATCGCCCTCGTCGCTGTCGGTGTTCATGAAGCCAATGTTCCGGATTTCGATGTTGCTGGCATTTTTAACCCTGATGCCCCAGCCGTCGGCCACAGCATCGTTGCCAATGCCTTCAAAAGTAATGGAGCCCGTTGCGTTGTTGCCGTTTTCGATGACCAGATCGCCTTTATCGGTGTAGGCCGGGTCGGTAATTTGCCCGATCATGCGCACATTCAACGGACGCATGTCTTTGCCTTTTTTAAAACCTTCGAGGATGGCTTGAATGCCAACGCAGGGATTGGAGTTGGCTCCGGCAACTTCGAGCGAAATGCTGTTTTTATTGTTTTCGGTGAGGTACAAAACCACCGCATTGTCTTTTAATGTACCATCGGCCATGTAGGCACCGGGGGTTCTGTTGTTTGAAAAAGCAAAACCTGTCCGGTCGTGCGATATTACCTGTAATTCAGGAGTTGCAATACTTTGGCCTTCCACGTCCTTGTATACCGGTACAACTTCCAGAACATAGTTACCTGCTTTCAATCCCGGTATGTCGGCACGGAAATAGCTGCCGTATGATCGGATCAGCGGCTCATCGATGGCCTGTCGGGCCAGATCTTCTCCTCTAAGATAAACATGGTAGGAGTCGGCTTCTTCATCGGGCTGCCAGCTTACAAAGGCCGATTCAAGCCAGCCTTCATATTCGATAAGACTGATTGTTTGTGCACTGCCTGTAAACGTTACCAAAAGTAAAAACAGAATGAAGGGTATGCGCTGAATCATTGCTTTTATAATAGGTTAATCTGATGTGCAAGATACCTTTTTGGATTGACAAATGAATGCATATACAAAGAAACTAGGGCGGTAAACTATCCTATTAATAAGGGGTAATCGCTTTTCTAAATTTAAAACGACCGATGTCGTTTTCCCTGTCAGCATAAAATTCCAGTAGAATTTTAACCTTTTTGGCTAATTTCAACAAGCTTGGTGGCATCAATAATTTCTATGTTTTTACCTTTGATGCTGATGAGTTTTTCTTCTTTAAACTTGGTAAGTATGCGTGTGGTACTTTCGATTGACATGCCTGCCAGTTCAGCCAGTTCTTTTCGGGAGAGTTCCAGATCGAAGGAAGTTTTTTTATAGATGCGGTTGGCCAGGCAGAGCAGTACATCGGCCATACGGCCATAGGTTTGCTTGTTGGTAAGACAGAAGAATCTGCCATAATTAATTAAGGTATGTTCGCACATGATATCGATAATTCGTTTTCCAAAACTGGCGTTCTGGCCAATTATCTGACGCAAAATCTTGATATCAATTAACTCAACAGTCGAATCGATGTACGCCTGGCAGGAATAAAAGAAAACAGAGTTTTCCTCGCTTAAAAAAGAGATTCCCAGGAGGTTAATCGGGGGAAGTATTTTCAGAATAAGTTTCTGTTCACTGTTGTTATCGGCAATAAACATTTTGGCCAGGCCTTCAGTAAGTAAACCAATGTGTGTCGCAAAGGTTCCCTGTTTAAATATCATCTCACCGCTTTTGTACCGTACTTCGATGCTGTTTTTGTGAATCAATTCGAGTTCTTCTGCCGTTAGCATATCAAAAATCAGTGCTTCTGAAAACGAGAAGGAACAACTATAAGGTATTGATGTGTTGGTTGGCATTTTTCTTTCTGTTAATTCAGGCACTAAAATAGATAAATGTATCAATACTTTTATTGACCTGTGTCAAGTTTTTTACTTGCCGCCGTCACAAAAAATGCCTTTTCATCTCATTCGTTCGACCGTTTCATTGCCAGTGCTAATTCTGGGTAGAAAGGCTGGCCTGTTATAGCTTTGAAACCATAACAAAACCTAAAATTTTCAATATATGAAGGGGAACTTTAAAGAAAGGCTGGAAACGCTGGTTGTTGTTTTTCTATTACCAGTTCTTACTGCGGTTATTCTTTTTCAACTAAAAGAAACCAAGAGCGATCCGGTAAAACCGGAAGCTGTTTTGCAGTCAGAATTACAGATTTCAGCCGATCACAGCAATTATGAGCTACTTCAACAAGCGTTTACCGATCCCAGAAAAGTTACTGAAGCCTGTTTGACCTGTCATACGAAACGGGACGAGGAAATCATGGCCACTGCTCACTGGAAATGGGAAAGGGAAACCGAACTGCCCGACGGACAAAAGGTGAGCATTGGTAAAAAGAACCTCATCAATAACTTTTGCACCGGAGCAGTAGGAAACAATGGATCGTGCATGCGTTGCCACATTGGCTACGGTTGGAAAGATGAATCGTTCGATTTTAACGATCCCAACAATATTGATTGCCTCGTATGTCACGATAATACCGGTACTTATTTCAAGCAAAAGGGACAGGCAGGCTTGCCGGCCACTGCCGAAACTGCTGATGCTTTTTATTCGGTGCCCGACTACAACTATATCTCGGCCAATGTTGGTTTACCCAAACGCGAGAATTGTGGCATCTGCCATTTTCATGGAGGAGGCGGTAACAATGTTAAGCACGGCGATCTGGAAGAAGCCCTGCTCGATTGTTCAAGAGAAGTAGATGTTCACATGACGACCGAAGGAGCCAATATGCAGTGTACCGATTGTCATATTACCGAGAATCACAACATCAAAGGCAGGGCCTATTCGGTTTCAGCAATGAATACGAACCGAATCAGTTGTGAACAATGCCATACCGACGCACCGCATCAAAACCGTATTTACGACCAACATGTTTCGAAAGTGGCCTGTCAAACCTGTCATATTCCAAGTTATGCCAAGGTAAATGCCACCAAAATGTGGTGGGACTGGTCAAGTGCCGGACAAACCAGGGATGGCAAGGCATATCACGAAAGTGATGTTGATGGAAATCACAATTATTTGACAATCAAGGGGAATTTTGTGTGGAACGATGATGTTGAGCCGGAGTATTATTGGTTTAACGGGACAGCCGATCATTATCTCACAGGTGAAAAAATAACCGGAGAACCTGTTAAGATCAATGAATTAATGGGTGATTACCACGATAAGGAGGCAAAAATATGGCCGGTAAAGGTACATCGTGGTAAGCAAATTTACGACACTGAATCGATGGAACTGCTCAATTTAAAATTATGGGCAGAGTTTGAAGGAGAAGGTGCCTTTTGGAAGGATTTTGACTTTGATACCGCGGCTGTTTTGGGAATGGAATATGTTGGCCGTGAATACAGCGGAAGCTACGACTTTGTGAGAAGTGATGCCTATTGGCCAATTAATCACATGGTAGCACCAAAGGAACAAACGCTAAGTTGTAAGGAATGCCACAGTCGCGACGGTCGTCTGAATCAGCTCGATGATTTCTATCTGCCGGGCAAGACTTATAGCGCCTTTGTCGATGGCTTTGGAATGCTGGCTGTAATCATGTCGCTTCTTGGAGTAATAAGCCACGGTATTGGCAGGTATTTTTTCTCGTTAAAACGTAAAAAGCAGAATTAGGATGGAACAAAAAATAAAATTGTACGGAAACTACGAACGCTATTGGCACTGGGCCCAGTTTGGTGCCATTGCCACCCTTACCCTCACTGGTTTTGAGATTCATAGTTCCTATGAGCTGATGGGGTATGAAAGGGCTGTAAATGTTCATAATGTTGCAGGATGGGGTTATTCAATATTGCTTGTATTCACGCTCTTCTGGATGCTTGTGACCGGCATGTACCGTCAGTTTTTGCCAACCACAAAACGGTTTCATGAGCAGTTCAGGTTTTATGCCTTGGGAATCATGAAAAATGAACCTCACCCGGTAAAGAAAACACCTGAGAACAAAATGAATCCTATTCAACGGCTTACCTACTTCGGTTTGATGTGGTTTTTGCTGCCCTTGCAGGTGCTTACGGGTTTGCTGTACCTGTATACCAATATTGCAAAAGACCTGTTCGGTATCGAAAGCATACGGTGGATCGCCCTTTTACATACACTGATGGCTTTCATGGTCATTGTATTTGTGATTGTTCATGTGTACATGATAACCACAGGACATACATTAACTGCTTACCTTGAAGGAATGATTACCGGTAAAGAAAAAGTAGAAGTTCACGAATAAACATAACTCAAAAACAAATACTATGAAACTTAAGTGCATATTATTACTGGTTACCGGCCTGGTAACAGGTTTGATCACCATGGGGCTGATTAGCGATAAAGAGCATTTTGTGTCGACCAATGAAATGGTGGCAATTGCTGAAAACGAATGTCAGGTTTTAAATGCCGAAGGTTTGGCTGAATTGATGATGGGCGAAGAAGTGTACACCCTGATTGACGTTCGCCAGGAAATTGAACACTACTACGGTTACATTCCCGGATCGGTGATGCTGCCCCGTGGAAGCCTGGAATTTAATATTGAAAACAAAGAATTCTGGGAAAACGAAGGAATTTACATGCCCCTGAAGGAGGAAGCCATTGTGGTTTACTGTAAGAAAGGCAATCGTGGAGCCCTGGCTGCTCATACACTTAAACACATGGGCTACAAAAAGGTATACTATCTCGAAGGTGGTTTTAAACAATGGGAGTTGTCCTACCCCGATTATGTAGAGAAAAATCTTCAGGCCCTTGGCGGTGCACATGAAGAAGAAGACACCGGTGGTTGCTAAATCAACCAGGTTCAATGAAAGTAGTATTACAAAATCTATAAAACCGAAAAATTAAAAAAAATTATTATGAAAAAATTGATGAAGTTGATGGTGCTGTTCACCATCGTACCCGCATTATTCTTTACAAGTTGTAAACAAACAACAGAAGAAGCCAATGAATTTCTGACCTTAAAAAGCTATATGGAAGCTAACAGCCTTGACTTAAGTGCGGTTATGACCAATGCCGATGGAGCAAAATTTGTAATCGGGGTTAAAGAGGGAACTGAACTGGATGATAAATATGTGATTGACATTCGGTCGGCTGCCGACTTTGCAGCAGGTCATATCGATGGGGCCAAAAACTATGCCTTTGCTGACATTCTTACTGCTGCTGCCGATGCTGAAACAGCTGGTAAGGCCCCCGTTGTGGTTTGTTATACCGGACAAACGGCTTGTTATGCTACTTCGCTGTTGCGCATGGCCGGTTACTCCGATGCTCAGGCATTGAAATGGGGGATGAGTGGCTGGAGTGAGCAAACCGATAAATGGACTGCCAATTGTGCCGATATCGCCGGGGATCATGCTAACTGGAGTTATGAGGCTGCTCCTTCGATGCAAGCCTTTGCTGCACCGCTGGTTGTAACCGGTAAAGAAGGTGGAGCTGAAATTCTTCAGGCCCGTATTGAAGCAGTAATTGCCGAAGGTTTTAAAGGGCTTAAAGCAACCGATGTGCTGGCTGCCCCTGAGAACTATTTCATCAACAACTTCTTCTCAGAAGCCGATTTCAGTGCTTTTGGTCATATCAAGGGAGCATATCGTATTTCGCCACTGGGATTAAGCAATGTTGAAAATCTTGATCCCGAAGCCAAGGTGGTGACTTATTGCTATACCGGTCAAACATCGGCCGTAATCACTGCCTATTTGCGTGTTTTGGGTTACGATGCCCACAGTTTAATGTTTGGAATGAATGCCCTGTACAATTCAAACGAGGCATGGTCGTCGAATCAGTGGGGCGGAGATTCCAAATCGAAGCAATTCCCCCTGGCCCAATAATTTAAACTCTTTGATTGTTCGTGGTGCAGTATCGCACTGCATCACGAACATTTTTCTGCTTCAACTGAAGGTTTTTGGCCTTCAGTGCCCTGACCGAAATATTAAACATAAAAAATTAAACAATGCAACTAAAAAGAAGAATAGTACTTGCATTTTTGCTAATGGGTGCAATTAGTGCCGCACATGCCCAGGGCTGCGCCGAGCCTTCGTCAGAAGAAGGGGTTTCAGTATTTGGCTTTATTCAGCCTCAGTTGGAAGTTGGATTCACCGATCCTTCAACAAGCACTTTTTCTTTTGAAAGAGCCCGTTTGGGGGTAATGGGAAACATTCCCTACGATTTTTCTTACTATGTGGTAATGGAAATGAGTCCCTTTCTGAACGAAGCGGTACCATATCCTACCTTACTCGATGCTTTCATCTCCTATACCCGCTATGATTTTCTGAAAGTTTCAATGGGATCGTTTAAATCGCCCTTTGGAATGGAGACCAATACCGCCTGTTCTGGTCTGGCCACGGTTTATCGTTCGAAAGCAACCCTTGAATTGAATGCTCCGTTTCGCGATTTGGGTTTGATGGTACTGGGTGGCAGCAGCGATACAAAGTGGCAGTATGCTCTAGGAATAATGAACGGTGCCGGATTGGGACACCGTGATGACAATCATTTTAAAGACCTTGTAGGCCGTTTGGGTGTTAATCCGCTTTCGTGGTTGCATCTTGGAGTGAGCGGCAAATACGGACAGTCGCCTTCGGCTGCCGGTTTGGAGGATCCCGATATCAGAACCCGGCTCGGTGCCGAAATCGAAGCTAATTTCAGTGGTCGTCTGATTGTTCAGGGTGAATACATTTATGCCATGGATCAGGGGAGTTCTATTGTTGGTGGTGGTTGCAGCGGTGGCGGCGAAGTGGTCATTGGCGACAAAGTCCGCTCAGGTGGCTATGTACAGGCCATGTACAATTTAAGCTACCAGTTACAACCGGTGGTGAAATTTGAATATTACGACAGCGATGCCAATATTGTCAACAACGAAGAGTATGTGTTTACAGCAGGTGTAAATTATTTCTTCAACGACTGGACCCGTTTGCAAATGAACTACCGTTATGCTGCTGAAATGCCTGTTGATACACCAAACGACCAGATAGTTCTTCAATTACAAGTTAAATTCTAAAAACAGTATAAGATGAAACAATTAAGCTTAATTATACTATTTGTCGTTGCAGTTGGTCAACTGTTTGCCGCAGGCGACTTTGCAACGGTAAAGGAAGTAACATCAAAAATGATGGACAAAAACACGGTCATTATCGATGCCCGTGCCGGGAAAGAATACAAAACAGTGCACATCCGAAATGCCGTCAATATTCCCATAGAAGAGTTGTCGGTAAAAGAACCGGTTGAGGGAATGCTTAAAAGCAAAGAAGAAATCGCTAAGATTTTTGGAGACCAGGGGGTAACTCCCGATAAAAACGTCTACCTGTACTGCTCGAAAGGAAACAATGCCGGACGCATGTACTGGGTCATGAAAATGATGGGTTTTGAAAATGTGAAAATCATTGATGGCAACCTCGATGCCTGGAAGGCTGAACGCAAGCCGGTTACCAAAAATCCAACCATGGTGAAAAAAGCGACTTTTACACCTGTAATGAACACTTCAACATTGGTTGCTATTGACGATGTTAAGGCAAAAATGAATTCTGCTGTTATAGTTGATGCACGCGCTGATAATTATTTCAACGGTACCGATCCGAAAAGTAAAGGGCATATAAAGGGGGCTGTCGGCATCAACTCCGACCTGATGAAAGACGATCAGGGAATGTTGAAATCAGCCGACGAACTGAAGAAAATTTTCGAATCGAACGGCGTTACCCGTAACAAGGAAGTAATCCTTTATTGCCAAACCAGCACCCGTGCAGGTTTATTGTATGCTATTTTGACTACGATTCTCGATTACCCCAATGTAAAGGTATATGATGGAGCCTACAACGAGTGGGTGGCCAAAGGTAATGAAGTGGTAAAATAATATTGGAATGACTGAAAAATGACTAAAAAAATCCGGATGGACTTTTACCAGTGTATTTCATTTAAAAATACCGTACTGGTCTGGCTGTGATAAAGTTTAATATTTTCGGTTTTGTTAAAGGGGCTGTCTGTACAGGCAGCCCCTTTTTTTGATATAGAATAGTTGTTTTTATTCCGGATCGATTTCCAGATTGACTTTGTTTACTCCTTTGGCAGAGGCACTGATCGTAAAGACATTGCCCGATTCTCCAATTCTTATCAGTGCGGTGGCAATGCCGGCTTCGCTAAGAGGCATTTCCGGATTGATGAGTTGTGCATCGCCTGCTACTTCAAAGTTGACTGTCACGTCGTTGGTGCGAACTATGCTTCCGTTTTTAGCTAGCAGTTTTGCATATACGAATACCACGTCGTTTACTCCCGCGCGGGGTGCTTTTCCGCTTTCGTCTGCAAGTAATTTAATTTCCGAAACTGCTTCAGGAGTTTTCACGCTGTGGCTGGCCACTTCTTCCTGATTGATATAAGCCTTTGCCATCAACTCGCCTGCAATGAACTTCTTAAGCTGAAAGGTAAAGGGCGGGTGAGGAAGCTTGTTGCTGATACGGTTTTGATCGGGCTTTTGTCGTCCCATGCTTTTCCCGTTAAGAAACAGTTCCACTTCTTCGGCATTACTGAAAACCCGTACATTAAGTGGTGATGCTTCGGTCCACCATGAGGCAATATGTACCATGGGGCCGCTTTCATAATGCTCCGAATGTAGCGCAGCATCGCGCTGGCTTTGGTAAAAATAGTAGCTAAACTTGGGCACACGATCGATGCTCATTATTCCCGAGGCTTCGAGGTCGTCGGAGTACCCCCTGTTGTAGTCGAACATTACCCAGTAGCTGTCGGAAAATGCCGGTGTGTCGTAATTCGAATTGTGGGCTTCCTGAATATTGGTGGCTTGCTGAAGCAGACGAACTTCGCCATCACTGAGTAGTTGTCGGCTCGAACGATCGGCCTGTTTCAAATCGCCCCAGTTATCCTGATCCAATCCGGCATTTTGGGCATAGTATTCCCAGTCGCCATATTCCGAAACACTGTAGGGTTTTGTGGGTTCTTTGTAGTGCCCCAGACGGTGCTGGCGGGCCTGCAGGTAGATATCATAGCCATATTCCTGCCAGCCTGCAGTATAACACTGATCACCGGGATATTCAGCGTGGGCAATGCGGTGCAGCTCGTCGATAAAGCTTTCGTCCATCCACGATTCGTTGAGCGATACCTCCCAGGCAAGAACACTGGGATGGTTGCGGTCGCGCCGTACCAGGTCGTGGGCTGTACGGAAAATTTGTTGTTGAAAGAGGCTGTCGCGGCTGTAATACTGCCAACCCAGGATGGCGTCGAGTACTACAAGTCCCAGTTCATCGCAGGCATCCATAAAGGCAGGTGAATGGGGATAGTGCGAAAGACGCACGTAGTCGAAACCTGCCGACTTGATTTTGTAGGCATCGCGGTATTGGGCATCATTGCTCAGGGCATAGCCCATATAGGGATATTCCTGATGACGGTTCACGCCGCGCAGAAACATTTCTTCACCATTGATTTTGAACGAGCCTTTCGTCACTTCGATGTGACGGATCCCAATGCGTGTACTTTCGCCATCGAGCTCTTTCCCGTTTGCAATCACCTTGGTTTTAAGGGTGTATAACGAAGGTGAGGCCGGTGACCACAATTCGGGGTTTTTCACCTCGATGGAAGTGCTCAGTGCTGTGTCACTTCCTGCTTCCAGGCTGGTTTTGCTACTCAGTCCCGAAGCCACCATTTTCTGATCTTTCCACAGTTCGTTAATGACCAGAAAGCTGTGGGAACTTTTGTCCTGATTGCTTACATGGGTTTGAACCTGAACGACTGCCAGTTCCTTGCTTACTTTGGGGTAGCTTACAAAGATGCCACCACCGGCCGTTTTGTTGGCCAGAATGGGATCGGTGATGTGTAGCTGATTTTTGGTAATGAGCCATGCATCGCGATACAAGCCGCCATGCATGTTAAAATCAAGTCGGCGCATGGGTTTTGGACCAGTAATCTTATTGTCGGTATTATCGAGCTTCACCACAATGGTATTCTTCTTTCCGGGAAGTGCTTGTTCAGTAAAATCGAAAACAACCGGCAGATAACCGCCCAGGTGTTTTTTTACCTGCTGACCGTTCACCCAGAATTCTGAAACATTCATGGCTCCTTCAAATCGAAGCATTAGTCGCTGGCCTTTGGCCGATGCGGGGATTTCAAAATCTTTTTTGTACCAGCAGGTGCCCTGCCATTGTCCTTCCATCACCTTAGGCGCAATTACCGGAGTGTGGGGCAGGCTCACTGCTTCCCATTTGCCAATGCTTTCAATTTCTTCAAATTCGGCATCGGCAATGGCAAACTGCCAGTTGTTGTTGAATAAAACTTTTGTTGACTGTGTTTCATTGCAGGCACTTAGCCAAAGAATTGCAGAAACGGTTAAAAATAATTGGATCACCCTTGTCATATTGTATAGATTTTAAATATAGTAAAAGTAAAAAGTCATTGGTCATTAAGTAAAAAAGGAAAAAGTTACTAAGCTAATGCTTAATTTTTTTGTTATGGATAAACCAATGGTGATGGTAAAAGTACTGACATTTTCGTTCCAAAGCCTTCCTGACCATTGACTTTTTCCTTTTTCAACGACTCTTTCCATTCCCAAGGACTTAATGACTTTTTCTTTCTTAATGACCAATGACTCATTGACCAATGACTTTTTTTTATTTCTTATTGAATGCTGAAATTCCCTTTAATGCGTTACCTTCTCTGTCGAACAAACTGCGGCCGATAAACCATACTTTTGATTCGGGTACATACAATCCGTCGGGCTTCCAGTAAAAAATTCCCTTTACCTGAGGATATTGACGTACAATGCTGTCGAGATCGGTCAGAAACCGAAATTGTCCGTCTTCGGTAGGCGGATAGGGCTGTACATCGAGCACCCACTCGCCGGGTTCGGGATAGTGTCCGTTGGCATAATAAGCTGTCTCAACAATGACAATGTCTTCATCGTAATTGTCGGATAACCAGCGCAGGTTCTCTTCCAGATCAGCGAAAGTACCGTGCCACCAGGGATAGTAACTCAGGCCGATCAGGTCGTATTCTATGCCGTATTCGGCCATTTTTTTGAAAAAGTATTCCGTCTCTTCCTTGTCTCCTCCACGGTCGATGTGGATCATGATGGGTACTTCGCGTTCACCATAGGCCGCTTTAACGCCGTTAATACCTGCTTTGAGCAGGGTGGTAAAGCCGCTCCAGTCTTCAATGGAGTCTTTCCATATTTTTCCATCGGGCCAGATCATTCCCGGGGTAATCTCGTTGCCCACCTGCACCATGTCGGGCAGTACTCCGGCTGCTTCCATGGCTTTGATTACCTGGTAGCTGTACTGATACACACTGTCGGTAAGGACCTCAAATGTAAGTCCTTCCCAGGCTTTGGGTTTGTACTGTTTTTGCGGATCGGCCCAGGTGTCGGAATAGTGGAAGTTAAGCAGGAGCTTCATGTCGGCCTCCCTGATTTTTTTCGAGAGTGCAATGGTGTAGTCGAGCGAGTTGCACACAGGCCCTTCCATGTTGGGACTGTGAAACAGGCGCACACGTCCGTAGTTGTAGCCGTTGGCCTTGAAAAGTTCAAGTGCATCTACCGCTTCTCCCTTGTATTTGTATACACCACCTGTATCTTCCATTTTTTTCAATATGGAAAAATCACCACCAATCATGAATTCTTCCGCTTTGTCGGATGATTTGGTGTTGCTGCATCCTGTGCCGGCTGCGATGGTCAGCAAAGCGAGCGCGATTAAGTAGCGTGTTTTTTTTAACATCGTTAGCTGATTTATTTATTGAATAAGTACTTTTTGCGTATAAAGCTGTTGCTTCGCTCTGAAGCACAGCAGGTAAAGTCCCTGTTGCAGCGACTTGGTGCTGATGATTGTCTGTTGCGTGTTGCTTTGCAGAATTTCAATCGTCCGGGTAGTTCCGTCCGTTCTGATCATTTCGATCATGGTAAGGTCATTGGCCCATGGCGGATGATTGATGAATAGCTTGCCATCCGAATTGGGATTGGGATAGATTTTCCATCCTGATTCGTTTAACAGCGAAGAACGACTGCTGGTAAATGTTTCACACGATGCCCACACATAGCTGATGATGGTGTCGGATTGCGGAACTTTAAAGGCACGGTCGGTAGTCCAGTCGGGGTCGTTCAGCAGTTCGTCGGAATTGGCACATGCTTCGGGTACAGTTTCGCGGTAGCTTTCGTAAGCATCCCAGCTGTTGTTGGTGATGAAGTAATAGGCAAACACTTCACCGGGCAGTAGTTCGAATGAAACGGAATAAACATGGTTTCCCTTGTGTTGCATGGCCACAAATTCCCAGTTCGACACCTGACCTACGATGTAAACTCCCCGTGAAACATCCTGCTCACTCATGTCGACATTGAAAGTCACTTTTACCTTGCTGTTGGTGCTCCCGCTTCGAAAAGCATCAGGCCAGCCGCCTCCGCCGTTTTTCATGAAAGAGAGCTGGTTGCGGTGATCAAAAAAGGCAACGTGTTCCTGTGACGAACCAAGCCCCCAGGGAGTCCGGCAAGGAGTAGAAACCCAGGCTGGTTCCCAGAAAATAACGCCGCTGCCTCCGTTTTCTTTCACTGCTTTCGACAAATCGACCATGAACTTTTGCTGGGTAGCCGGCGATACGGGTTGATAGGATGGCGAAGATTTGCCAATGATATTCCCCAGCTGGTCGATGTTTTGAGTATCCCACAAATAGCCGGTTTCGACCACCATGGCCTCGTAGCCCGGATGTTGTGAGCGAAGGGTTTTAATGCTTTGCCCTACTTCGGAAGGCGTTTGTCCGTGATAGGAATAATAATACGTGAAGCCCATGATGTCGAAATCGCTCACCCCGTTGCTAATGATGTTGTTGTAGAACCAGGGCGCTTTAGCGGGATCGGCTACGTGCAGGGCAATTTTAGCCTGAATGTCCGTTTGTTTCGACACATCCCTTACTGCCTTGATGGCCGAGTTGTAGAGTTTAGCATGGCGTGACCATGAAGTGCTGAGTGGTGTTTTCCCGCTGTAATCGCTGTTCATACCCGCATGCGTCATGATGCCGCTGTTGTTTTCGTTTCCGATTTTGACGTATTCGGGCATCAGGTCTTCGGCAGCAAGTGTCGTGAGTGTTTTGAATACGTAATTGTAAACCGAATCGGCCAGGACTTCGGTATTGTTTGCTACTGCTTCCCATGCTTTGGGCACAATCTGACGGCCCGGATCGCACCAGAAATCGGAGAAGTGAAAGCCCAGCATCACTTTCATTCCGGCCATTTTGGACCTGAAAATGGTTTCGCGGGCATCTTCAAAATTGTTGTATTGGGCTTTCACTCCGGCGGGCTGCTTCAAATCTTCCTGCCAGTCGGGATTGTGCCAAAGCCGCACCCTTACCAGATTGGTGCCATTGTCAGCAAAAATCTCAAAAACATCTTTCACTGCACCGTCCTCCCTGAATTCGGCCCCGCAATCTTCCATCATGTTGGCATACGATAAATCGGATCCGGTGATGAATGCTGACTGGGCCTTCAGCTGAAAGCCTGTAATTGTTAAAATGATGAAAAACAGGATATGTAAGCTTCTTATTTGCATCGTATTTTGCTTGAATGGTTCAAGATATAAACTTTCTCTGAAACCAGGTTTGATTTCTGTATCAAATCAAAGTCACAGCGTCCGGTTTTATACCTAGCTGTGACTTCAATTTGTTTTTATTCCTGTTATTTATTGGCTTATTTCATAGTTGGCATTGATTAAATCGACGGTAAGCGTATAGCTTCCGGCTGACAGGTTTGCATCATCGGTGATGTTGCTGCCTTTATAATTCAATTTTCCGTTGGCTCCTCCGTAGTAGTTGTTCCATGAGTCGTTCAGGTGTATCTGGAAACCCCATGGAGAAGCACCTGCAAAGGTTATGGTACCGGAATAGATACCGGGAGTTTCAGTGGCCGTGAGTACCGTGCTGAAATCCCAAATATCGTCCAGTCCTGATACATAGATTTCATTTCCAACTTCAATAAGCTGATAGCTCAATGCTTTTAGCGAAACATCGATAAGATAGAGACCCGGATCAGGTGCAGGCAGGTTGTTGCTTCCCTTGAACAACAGCGTACCGGCATAGGCATCTCCTTCACCAAGAAAGTAAGCATCGTCCCAGTTGTCCTTCTCAATGTTGATGTTGTAGCCCCAGAGTGAGTTCACATTCACCACTCCGGAATAGGCGAGATCTTCTTCGTTATATAGCGAAAGGATGTTGTCAAAGTTCCATGAACCGGAGCTGCCGTCATCAATTCCCGGAAGATAAAGCAGGGGATTGATCTCTTCGGGCTCATCTGTGCCTGATTCAGCAGTGCAGGTCAAGGCTGTCGGGTTGCTCAGATCGATCGTCAGCGTGTATTCACCAAGCGAAGGAACGGTCACTGCGATATTGGATGCCTGACTG
Source organism: Roseimarinus sediminis (assembly GCF_050433125.1). Classification (NCBI taxonomy): domain Bacteria; kingdom Pseudomonadati; phylum Bacteroidota; class Bacteroidia; order Marinilabiliales; family Prolixibacteraceae; genus Roseimarinus; species Roseimarinus sediminis. The sequence continues at coordinate 250,243 of NZ_JBNPXV010000002.1, forward strand.
TTTAGCCCAATGTACTCACCATTTTGAACAAAGGCTACGGGCATGTCGATGGCCAAAGCATCGTCGGTGTTTGTTGTTACATTGTACAGCTTTCCTGTTCCGTTTACCTGTATGTTCAAACTGGTCGCAGTGGCGTTAAAGCTAAGAAGCCATTTGTTGTTCGCACGATCGAAGTTCATTTCGCCTGAAACGTCGCCACTTACTGTAAGTGTTGGAATTAGCAAAGCCGACCATAGTAAGTTGTTGGTGTCGAAATCGACATAGTAACAACCGCTTAAGCCAGGGAACCAGCAATTCCATCGGCCTTCGTCGGATGAGAGTTCAAAGGGAACTTCACTCACTGCATTGTTTCCCCAAAGGGTCCCGTCGCCCTCGAGCAAGAAGAAATTAAACCATGATGTGGCTCCCACAAAGCCGGAATATTTCCCGTCGGAGGAAGCTGAATAAAGGTAAATACCTGTATCTTCCTGATCGGCATTTAAGATAAAGCCCCTCGACATGTCAATTTCGAAGGGAGTGATGTTTACGCTTACCACATTGCTGAAAACCGGTTCCATGTTGTTACCGGTCGAAGCCTTCAACCTGAAATATACAGGTGTTGATTGTGCAGCCTGAGCGCCCAGATTTTTTGCAAGGGTATTCAGTTCAGCTCCTGTAAAGGTTTTTGAAAGACCTGTTTGTGTTGTTGATGCAACATTCTCAGAGAAGTTGTTCGTGGTTGATGCTTCGAGTATGCTGGTAATGAGGTCGGGTACCGACATTGAAGTATCGCTGATGCTAAGTGTGCTTTGGTTCCACGAAAGGGTGAGCACAAGCTGTTCGTTGTTTTCCTGTGTGATAATCACATCGCTTTCGCTGGCCTGAAGATCGTTCGCTTCAAGTCCTGAAATAGTGATCAATTCTCCCTCTTTTTCACAAGCAGTGAAGGCTGAAATTAAGCCAATGAAGAGGGAAAGTAGTCTTATTTTGTTCATTTTCATAATTTTATATTTATTAGCCAGTCCTTTCATTATTAGTAATCTTCGTTGTATAGATTGGGATTGGCAGTTAAATCAGATTCAGGTATCGGATAAATGTTGAATTTATTGTCAACAGCCATGCCTTCGTTAACACCGCCTTTCCATTGCCAGATATATTCGGCTGTTGTGAATTTGTTGTACCTGATTAAATCGGTACGGCGGGTGGCTTCCCAGTAAAGCTCACGGGCACGCTCGTCGAGGATGAAGTCGCTTGTTAATTCGCCTGCAGTAATTTTTCCTTCGCTTTCATAAGCTTCGCCAAAGGCCCGGGCGCGGAGCAGGTTCACCAGATCAAGTGCCACCGCTTCGGAACTGCCCTTGCCTCCGCGAAGTACACTTTCGGCCAGCATGAGGTACACATCGGCCAGGCGAAACATAGGATAATCGGTATTCACACCTCCGTCGACTGTGTTCGATGCGATTTCACCTTCGTCGGTCAGGTTGGTCCATTTTTCAACATAATAGCCGTTTGTCTGATTGTCAATCACATCGACGGTTTTTGTTTGTCCTTCGGTGAAAAAAAGCTTACGGCCATCGTAGTCATTAAACAAATCAGGCAATTCACCACGTGCCCTGAACATGCCCCACCCACTGGTTACACCATAGTTTTCGGGTACCTGATAATCGGACGTATTGCTTACTGCCCCGCAAACAATGTAGGTGGTTGCGCCCCACGAAACGGTGTAAGTAGCATCTACAGGAAGTGGAAAGATGATTTCGTTGCTGCGCTTATGGTTGTCGGCATTGAAAAGTTTTCGGTAATTGTTTTCGAGTGTGTAGCCGCCTTCGTTGATAATCCTGGTACTCCAGGTGATGCATTCGGTGTATTTGGCTGTACCGGTGTATACTTCGGCATTCAGGTAGAGCCTGGCTAGCAGCGTCCAGGCAGCAGCTTTGGGTGCGCGCCCGTATTCGCAGTTTTCTTTTGAAGGCAGGTCGCCTTCGATGGCGATGAGTTCCGATTCGATGAACTCAAAAGCCTGAGCTGCTTCGTAACGCGGAGGAATGAAAGCACCTACCGGATCGTTTTCGTCGACAAAAGGAATGTTACGGTAGAAATCGAGCGCATGATAATAAGCTAGGGCACGCAGAAAACGTACTTCGGCACGGTAACTGCGGATTTCATTTTGTTCGGCATCGCTAAATCCGACAATTTTGTCATCGACGGAATTACGGAGGAATTCATTGGCCAGCGCAATGGTATAGTAAATACGGTAATACATATCGGCCACCCACGGATCGTTGGCATCCCAGGTAAGAAAGGTCAAATCACCTACTTTGTCCCCTTCGAGCCAGGTTGATGCCAGTTCGTCGGTTCCACATTCCTGCAGGTTAAAATAACAGCGCATGTAGTCGTAACCATTGTTACTGCTCAAATCCTGATTACCGCCTCCTTTTTCCTGTCCGGTAAGTACAAACGAAGCGTACACTTTTGCAAGAACAGCTTTGTAGTTTTCTGCTTCGGCATATACTGTTGCCGAAGTGGTTTCGGTGTTGGGCATCTGATCCAGATCGTCGACGCACGAAACAAACAGCAGTAAGCCAAGGATGATGGTGTAGTTTACTATTTTGTTCATAGCTTTTCTTTTTGAAGTTTAAAAATTAAGACCCAAAGCAAGTGAATAAGTACGTGGTCGTGGATAGAACGATAAATCCATTCCCTGTGGTACTTCGGGGTCAACACCGGTATAATTGGTGATGGTGAATACGTTTTGCACCATCGCACTTAGGTTGAGGCTGCACCAGTTGTTTATTTTACCAAAATTGTAGTTGATTGATAAATTGTCCATTTTCAGGAATGATGCGTTTTCAACATAGTAATCGGAAAGGTATTGGCGGTTTCTGAAACGGGTATCCAGAAAGCTCTTTGAGAGCTTGTTCAGTTGGTACGAGTTGTAGCTGACCGTGCTCCAGGCTCCGGCATTCATGGCCATTCCGTTGTACACATAGTTTCCTGCATTGGCCCTGAAACTCATGTCGATATTCCAGTTTTTATAGTTGACCGAAGTGCTCAAACCAAACAGAAAGTCGGGAGCCGGCGAGTTGTATCGGTACAGATCGGAAGAGTTGATGGTGCGGTCCTTATTCAGATCGGCATACGCTCTCTCAACAGGTATGCCGGTTGTTTCGTCGTACAACTGATGGTAAAGGTAGAACATATAAGGCTCATAACCTTCGGTGAGCACCTGAAAGTGATAGGTGTCGATGGTGGGGCCCACCAGTGTGTTGCTTGCTTCACCACCATCGACCAGTGAAAGATTTTTTACTACCATTTGCTGCCAGGTGGCATTGAAGCTGATGTTCCATTTCAGGTTTCTGGTATCGACAGGTATCGCTGTTAGCACGAGTTCAACTCCACGGCTGTCAACATTCCCCACGTTGGTGAGGATACGTTTGTCGAAGTTACTGCCCGCAGGAACCGGAACAGTTGCCAACAAGTCTTCTGTTTGCCGGTTGTAGTAGTCAACACTGGCCGTGAGTCGTTCGTTGAACATGCCAAGGTCGAAGCCTGTATTCCACGATTTGGTTTTTTCCCATTTGAGATTTGAAACATAGGCTTCGGGGCGGTAAGTGTGATACCACAGGTCGCCAAACTGTACCTGTGCTCCGTCCTGGCTGTAGGTGTAAACAGGCAGGTAGCTGTAATTGCCGATTCCATCCTGTTGGCCTGTAATCCCGTAACTTGCTCTAAACTTTAGGTTGCTGATCAGCCCACTGTCTTTAAGAAAAGCTTCTTCGCTTACACGCCATGCCATGGCCAGCGAAGGAAAGGTTCCCCAACGCATGTCTTCGCTAAAACGTGAGGTCCCGTCGCGTCTGAATGAGGCTGTTAAGAGATAGCGTGAATCGTAACTGTAGTTGAAGCGTGCGTAGTACGATAGCAAGGCGTGTCGCTGGTCGCGCGGAGCATTGGTGTTTTGGATTTCCCCAAGCGTATTCAGCTCACTGTAAGCAGGTGTTGTGGTTTTCCAAAACTGGTAGTCGTAACCAAGTGTGGCTTCTACCGTACTTTTGAGCGCATCAAAATATTTGTTGTAGTTCAAATACGTGGTAAGCAGCCGGTTAATGTTTTTTTGCGGGCCATAAGCAAAATCACGTCCAGTAGTCGTATAATATTGTGTGGCTTCAGCTGGCACAAAAACAGTTCCCTGGCCTTTGGCATAATCATAGCCCATGGTAGAGTGAAATTTTAGTTCTGGTAAAAAGTGCAGTTTGTAGTCCATGTCGATGTTTCCTACCAGACGGTTTACCTGGCTCCTTGAATCGTATTGTTCGATCAGTCCCAGTGGGTTCCGTACGGCAGCGTTTACCGGAAGACCGCTGTTGTCGATGGCTTCGGTGTAAGCTCCGAAATTGTTGTTTCCTGAATACACCTCAAGAGTAGGATTGAATGTTGAAGCGGCCCAGATGGCACCGGTGTTGGCAAAGGTATTGTTGTTTTGCGAGCCCTTGGCATTCAGGGTGAATTTAAGATGATCGTCGAAAAAAGATGGCGAGACCGACAGATTACCACTCATGCGTCGGGCCTGGTCGGTCTTTAAAATCCCGTTTTGCAGATAATAGCCAAGAGAAACCCGTACAGGGGTATTGGGCAAAAATTGCCCCGACAAGCTAAGATTGTTGTCGGTACCCATTGCAGATTGGAAAACCTCGTTGTTCCAGTTGGTATCGGCCGTGCCGAGCAGTGCTTTTTGATCGGCCGTACCATAAGTGTTTATCGCGTCGATGAATTGGTTGGTGGATAGCATTTCGGGAAGACGGGTGAGGGTTTGTATCGAATTGGTACTGGTAAAAGAAGCTTTCAGCCGCTCATTACTGCCTTTTTTGGTTGTAATCATGATCACTCCGTTTGAAGCACGTGATCCGTAAATGGCCGTTGAGGAGGCATCTTTTAAAATGGTGATGTTTTCGATGTCATTGGGGTTGATGAGGCTCATGAAGTTGTTGCTGTTTCCACTGATGCCTCCCCGTTCAAGTGGCAGCCCGTCGAGTACAATCAGCGGGTCGTTGCTGGCGTTAAGGGAAGCGCCTCCACGTATCCGGATTGTGCTTCCCGAGTTGGGTGAGCCATTGCCTGACATGATTTGTACTCCCGAAACTTTTCCATTGATCAATTGTTCGGGTGAGGAGATGAGACCTTCCTGAAAATTGTCGCTGCTTACACTCGATACAGAACCGGTAAGGTCGCTCTTGCGCTGTGTCCCGTATCCAATGGCAACCACCTCGTCGAGGCCCATTACCAGCTCTGAAAGGCGAATGTTGATGTTCGATCTTCCATTCACCGCTTCTTCGATGGTCTGGTATCCAACAAAAGAAAAACGAAGCGTGGCATCGGCGCTGACTTCAATGGAAAAGACGCCATCGAAATTACTGACTGTTCCATTGCCTGTGCTTTTTTCGAATACCGTTACACCAGGCAGCGGTTCTCCCGAAGTGTCGGTAATGTTACCGGTTACAGTGATGTTTTGCGCCCAAAGAAGTTGCTGGGACAAAAGAAACACCATAACACCAATTAGCTGTTTCATTCTCATAGTAATTACATTTAGGTTAAGTTGAAGTGCTTGTACTGCATTATCAGTAAATGAAAAGCAAATAACCCAGGAGCAATACAAGCATTGTAATCACCGTCGCCAATATGCTGATGATGATCTGATACCTGATTGCTTTTTTTTCGGGCTGACTTTTCATGACTCATCACAAAACTACCCGACCCACTTTGCTTAGGCTGGTTCAGATTGCATTATGTTGAAAAGAGAATGATTTAATATGAAAACAAATTGGTCAGATATAAAAACAAATTCGGCATGATAAAAAACCGAGCCAGGCGATTATTCAGATAATAAGTGCCTTGAAGCGTGTTTTACTCTTTGGTGTTGGCATAATCACGGGGATTCATCTGATATTGTTTCTTAAAACATTTAGCAAAGTAGGAGTGACTGGTAAAGCCGGTTTCATCCATGATTTCGGCGATGGTGAGTTTTCCGGTTTTAATCAGCCTTGCTGCTTTTCTCAGTCGGATGCTTCTAACCAGCTCGTTGACCGACATACCGGTTTGCGACTTTATTTTTCGGTAGAGGCTTGAGTGGCTGATGCCGATTGACCTGCTCATTGTTTCCAGTTTGATTTCCGGATCGGAGAGGTGTTTGTTCACATAAGTGATTACTTCCTGCAATAGTTTTTCGTCGGAAGAAAGCACTTCAACCTGCTGGTTCTCGATAATGAGCTGCTGTTTTATAAGCTGATCGGTTTTCCTGCTTTTGAGCAAGAGGTTCTCAATTTGTGCTTTGAGCAGGCCAATGTTGAAGGGTTTGCTTAAGTAGGCATCGGCACCGGCCCTGAAACCTTCAATTTGTTGATTGTCGAAGGTGCGGGCTGTGAGTAAAATGAGGGGGATGCTTCCGTGTTTGGGATGATTTTTCAATTGTTCGCAAAAGGTAATGCCGTCCATATCGGGCATCATGATGTCACTGACGATGAGGCTCACCTGTTGTTTGTCGATCAGTTGTAGCGCTTCATCTGCACTGCTTGCCGTTAAAACAGTATAACTGTTGGCCAACTCAATCGAAAGATAGTTTAAGGTGTCGAAGTGATCGTCAACAAGCAGTAGTACGGGGGCATCGTGTAACTGCGGCCATCGGTCGTATTTTTCTTTTGTTTGCAGTGCTTTTTTTTCTGAGACCATGGTTGTTAACTCCTCCCGATAATTCAATATCTTCAGTGGTAAATCAACGAAAAACGTACTTCCTTTTGCTAATTCACTTTCGTAGCTGATTTTTCCTCCCATTAATTCACAGTATTCACGACTGATGTTCAGCCCTATGCCGTAGCCGGTTGAATTACTGAGGGCCTGTTCGTTATGATAAAAACGCGTGAAAATCTTTTCTTCCATTCCCGGAGCAATTCCACATCCGGTGTCTGCTACCTCGATTCTTAGCAAGCCGGGTTCATGCAAAACTACTTTTAATGAGATGCTTCCACCTTCGCTTGTAAACCTGAAAGCATTCGACAGCAGGTTTTGTACTATCGATTCTGTTTTGTTGATGTCGATGGTACATTCAAGTAGCTTGCAATCGGAACTGAAGCTATAGTGTATCTGACGATTTTCTGCCCTGTCGGCAAAAAGCTGAAACTGCCTTTGAAACAGGTCGATGATGTCGCATTTTTCTTCGTGCAGCTCCAGTGTATTGTTTTCGATTTTTCGTAAGTCGAGCAACTGGTTTACCAGGGACAGCAGGCGACGGGCATTTTTTGAAATTAATTCTACCATACGGTAGTTTTTATTTTCGGAACTTATTGACTGGAGGAGTGAGTCGACCGGTCCCATGATCAGACTTAACGGGGTACGAAATTCATGTGAAATGTTGGTGAAGAATTGTTGTTTGACCCTGGCCAGTTCTTCGTTTTTTTCTTTTTCAATGGTGATGAGCCTGATTTTTTCCTTCCACCTGACTTTGTTGCGATACGTGATAATGAGCGATACGATGGCTGCCTGAAGCAAAAGCAAATAAATGATAATGGCTGCCGGTCCGGCCCAAACGGGTGGTTTTACCTTAATCTGAAGGGTGGCCATGTTGTTGTCGAACCAAACGCCGTCGTTGTTGGTGGCTTTTACCTTAAACAGGTAATTGCCGGCAGAAAGATTGGAGTAGGTAGCCATGTTTTTTCTTCCGCTGGTATAGTGCCATTCGTCGTCGTAGCCTTCCAGCCGATATGCATATAAGTTTCGTTCGGATGCTCCGTAATGAAGGGAGGCAAATCCCAGCTCAAACGAATGCTGATCGTATTTCAACACAATGTTTTTGTTATAGGTGACCATGTTGTCGGTGTTGTTCAGTCGGTTGAGTTGTTTTAACGAAGCAATTTTTTTGTTATTCACAACAAGACTGCTGATAATTACCCTGGGTTCATAGGTGTTTTTCTCAATTACAGCCGGATCGAAGGAGATATAACCATCATTGCCACCAAAATAAATGGTTCCGTCAGGCGAAACTGCCTTGCTTTCATGTAAAAAATTATCGAGTGGAATTCCGTTGTTTTTGGGGAAGGTTTCTACGTTTCCGGTCGGGGTTTCCAATTTGAAAATAGAAGTGAGGGTGGTACCCCAAATGTTTCCCCGGTGATCTTCAACCAGGTTGAGCAGGTAGCTGTCGGCTCCGGTAAACACCGGAAACGAAGCAATGGTTCCTGTATTGATGGTATAACTGAGCAAGAGGTTGTGGGTTCCAATCCATAAGGTGCCGGTAGCCGAAGCATGAAGCGAAGTAACAGTTTCATCTGCGAGCTGCTGGTTGAGCCGGGTAAGCGATTCAATTTTAAAGGTGAGCAAGTCAATCGAATAGATTTTATTTTCTTGCCGCAGCCAAATCTTCTTGTTCGTTGTAACTACATTGGTGTTGAAGTTGGTAATGTAGTCGAACGATAGTTCTTCAATCTCGTTGAAATCGCCCGATACCTTGTACATACCTCCTCCCCAGGTCGACAACCAGAACGAACCGTCGGGCGGACTGATAAAGGCACTGATGTAGTTTGAGCGCAAGCCGCTGTGCAAGTCAAAACTGGCGGTAATGGTATGCATCCGTTGCTTTTTCGGGTCCCAAACATTAATTCCTCCGGCACTCCCTATCCATATTCTTCCCAGACGATCGCCGTGTATGGTGTTAATGTTATTCATTACCAGCTTGTTGTTTGTGGTGTTGGCGGTGAAGCTTGTACGTTGCCCGTCGGGCGAAAGTGCGATGATCCCCTTTTTGGTGGCCAGCCAAACCGTTCCTTCCTGGTCGACATACAAATCGTTGATCTGTGTGCCGATGGTTCGTTCACCTTCGTTAATAACGATGGGTGCAAAGTGGAAAAGAGATGGTTTGCTATTGATTTTGCTGATTCCGTTTGATGTGGCCAGCCATAAAATTCCGGCCTTGTCCTCAAAAATATCCCAAACTACATTATTGGCAATGGAGTAGGTGTTGAATGGATCGTGAAAAGATGCCTGTACCTTTCGGCTTTCGGTATCGATCTGGTAAAGTCCAAAATCGGTTCCAATGTAAACCATTCCGGGCGTAGGGGTGTAAATGCATTTTACCACCTCGTTTTGAATGGCTGTGTTTGAGAGGTTGTAAAGTGCTTTTATGCTTCCCTTTTGCTTATCAAAGAGCACCAGCCCGGTTTCAGTACCAATCCAGAGTAGGGTCTTGTTATTGGCACCAAAGGGTTGTATGTCAAGAATAAGATTGTTTTTCAATTCGGGCTTGTAAGTTCCCTTCAGGTCGTAATGAAGTATTTGTCCTTCGGAATTTAGCTGATTTAAGCCGTCGAAGGTGCCAATCCACAAAGTTTTTTGGCTGTCGAGATAAAGGGCTCTGATAATATTTGAACCAAGATTTGAATTTTGCTTGTTATAAAGATAGAAAGCGCCTGTTTGCAGGTTGATCTTAAAGAGGCCTTCCGACGATCCTGCCCAAAGAATACTGTCACCCTGGTTCAACAGGCACCTGATTTCACGATGGCCACCCAGGTCGATGGGATGACTGTTTCCTGTTGGAGTGTCAAAATAGATCAGGCCTTCGTAAGTGGCCACCCAAAGCCCGGCTTTACTGCTATTTTCCAATGCGGTGATCTGATTGTTGCTTAAAGCCACTTTTCCTTTGGAGCTTTTCCGGTAGATTTGCATTTCATAACCATCGTAGCGTACAAAACCGTTGTTGCTTGCAAACCACATAAAACCGAGTGAGTCCTGGGTAATGTTATAAATTTCGTTGTTGGGAAGTCCGTCTTTTACCTTAAGGTTGTCGAACAAGGGAGTGTTACCATTTTGTTGAGCAAAAAGAATTAGTTGCCCAAGCAGCAGGTAAGCGCTTAAGGCCAGCATAAAACTGTATTTGAACTTATTCTTCATTTTAGGTAGCGTTACAAACCTACTAATTTTTTTTATGGATGCGGCCGAAGGTTTTGAAAAGGGAATACAAAGTGGCAGAAGTTTACGGAAGTTGAAGGGTTAAAAAAAGCCGGAATGGGTATCCGGCTTTTGTGTATTATTTAGAATGGTAAATCGTTCACTGGTGGTGCATCCGAATCGGGTGGTGGCGGAATGTCGTCGGGCGAGAAGCCCGGAACATCGTTGGCCGTTTGCGCAGCAGCAGTAATTTTCCATGCATTGATGTTGTGAAACCAGCGCCCGTTAAATTCGCGCGATTCGACATTAAATGCCACTTCCACTTCATCGCCTGCCGAGAACCCGCTCAGCAGCGATATTTTATCACCAAAAAGAGTAAAGCATACCTTTTTGGGAAACTGCTCATGGGTTTCAATCACAAACTCCTGTTTCGACCATTCGTTACCCGCTTTGCTTGTTCCCGACTGAACAGGAAGTACCTGTAACAACTGACCTTTTACTTCTAAACTCATAAATATGACTTAATTATTCTACAATTTCCAGTAATTCCACTTCAAAAACAAGGGTTGAATTAGGTCCGATCATACCGCCTGCTCCACGTTCGCCATAGGCCAGATTAGCGGGCAGATAGAATTTGTATTTCGATCCAACCGACATCAGCTGTACCCCTTCGGTCCATCCGGGAATCACCCCGTTGAGCGGGAACTGTGCAGGTTCACCTCTGTCGACCGAACTGTCGAACACTTCACCATCGATGGTGGTACCATGGTAATGTACTTTTACTGTGTTCTCAGCACTTGGTTTTGCTCCATTGCCTTCGGTCAAAACTTCGTACTGTAAGCCACTTTCGGTTACCATTACCCCTTCGCGTTTTGCATTTTCGGCAAGAAATGCTTCACCTTCCTTTAGATTAACATCGGCCTGGCGCACACTTTCTTCCTGCAAATAAGCTCTGATGGCCATATCAGCTTCCTGTTCTGAAGCAAAAAGCGGATTGGCTTCTCCTTCGAACGACTTAACAATGCCTTCGGCAATAAGTGCTGCATTTACATTGGGAAACTGTTCTTTTAAGTTGGCTCCGATTGAATATCCCAATGAAAGGGCTACTGAATCGACTTCGGTTTCAACCACAGCCGACGAGCCAGCTGTTTTGCTGTTGTCGCAGGCTGTGAAAGCTGCCAGCATTACCAGGGCAAAAATTACTACTAGATTTCTGATTTTCATTTGTTTATTTTTTTTAGACAATTTCCAATAATTCAACATCGAAGATCAATGTTGTTTTGGGACCAATGGCTCCGCCTGCTCCCTGATCGCCATAGGCAAGATGGGGCGGAATAAAGAGACGCCATTTCGAACCAACCGACATCATTTGCAGGGCTTCAACCCATCCCTGAATTACACCGTTAACCGGGAATTCGGCGGGCTGGCCACGCTCTACCGAGCTGTCGAAAACAGTGCCGTTAATGAGCGAGCCGTGATAATGACAACGTACCTTGTCGGTGGCTCCCGGCTTTGCTCCGTTTCCTTCGTTGATTATTTTGTATTGAAGACCGCTTTCGAGCTCCACAACTCCTTCTTCTTTTTTGTTTTGTTCAAGAAAGGCTTTTCCTTCTTCAACATTGGCTGCTCCTTCGTTGTTTTGTTTGTTTTTGAAGAAACTTTCGATTAAATCGTTGGCTTCCTTCGGACTCATTTGAGGCTGACGGCCTTCCATTACATCACCAATGGCACTGTAAAGGGCGTTTAATTCAACTTCCATGATTCCTGACTGAAGCAGATTACTGGCCAGACTGAGGCCGATGGCATAACTAAATTTTTCTGTTTGAGATGCTAATGACATATATTATTCTTTTAATTCCGGTTCATAAAATGCATGTCCGGAGTGCTAACTGCTGCGAAAATAGTTAAAATTGGGCAACCAGAAAGGAAATGTTTATTTTATTCCCCTGAGCATCTCTCTTTTCCCGGGTGGCCCCTGGAGCCGCTCAACAAGGTAACCAGCAGCCTGTAACATGCGTCGAACGCTTCCCTTGGCCGAATAAGTTACCAGGACTGCCTGGGTATTGGAATGAGCGTACAATTGTTCAAAAACTTCGGCCTGCCACAAATCACGGTGTTTATCGGGGCCAAAGGCATCGAAGTAGACCAAATCGAAACAGGGTAAATTGCTGAATGATTGTTGCAGCAGATCGCCTTTAAGCTTTGTCAGGGTGAAGTATTGGTCGATTTTTATCGCCTGGTTCCATGCACATCGGTGAAGTTGCATAAATGCTTCCTTTTCATTGCTATTGTGCTGTTCGGGATAATTAAGGGCCGTGTATTCATTAGCCGTCAGCGGGTATTTCTCTATGCTGATGTAGTGTGTCTTCTGTTTTAGTTGTTTGGCTTCAAGCAAAGTAAGCCAGGCATTCAGGCCGGTACCAAAACCAACTTCGAAAAGGGTGAGGCTTGCTGAAGGCTTACAAGCGCGCAAGCCTGCTTCAATGAATACATGCATCGACTCCTGAATGGCTCCACGGTCGGAATGATAATGTTCATTCAGTTCAGGAATATGAAGGGTATGCGAACCGTCGGCAGTGAGTATCAGCTTTCGTTCAAGGCCTGATTTCAGTTTTTCTTTCATGGCTAATTCTGATTGAGCACTTTAATTACCTGCCGCTCATATTTCTTTGATACCGGAATAACTTCTTCCTCATTGGTATTCATAATCAGCTCATAACTTTTTTTACCCTTCCTTAGCATTTTTACATTTTTGGTATTGACTGCAAATTTCCGGTGAACCCTGGCGAGTGGATAATCCTTAAGGCTTTCCTCAAAGTTTTTTAAACTGTTCCTGATCATAAATACCTTCTGTTTTCCATTGCTCAGATAGTGAAGGTTAACATAGTTGTCGTTGGCTTCCATGAAAATAAGATCGGCACATTTGACCGAGATTCTTAACTGTCCCTTTTCGTCATGAAAGGGAATGAAAAGCTCTGACGGATCACGGAATTGCTGAACCACCTTATCAAGCTTCTTTTTAATGTCGGTCCAGGCAAAGAACAGGATAGTCAGCGTATAGGGTATGAGCAAAATCAGCGCCGTGTTTTGTACCGCATTAAATAGCAAGGCCAGGGCAGGCCTTTCATCCTTTAAAATGAAAATTTCGAAGGAAGTGAAAAACAAGCCCATAAATAGTATTTCGGCCACAATGAACCAGGCATACACCGCAAAGGTAATTTCGTGAGAGCGCTTGATGTAAAAGAGAAAAACGCGACTGAGAATAATCACGATCATTCCGGTGAGGATGACCACTGCCGATGCCAGTAACAATTGCCACTGATAAACCTCCTGGTACCAGTTTTCGTATCCAAACGGACGATAAATATTGATGAAAATATAAGCAAAAACGGCTGTAAATGCCGTCTGAATAATTGTATTCCTGCGGGTAACCAAATAGTCGGGTACTGTTTGTGCTAATCCCATGATGGCTTTTTAATTTTCATTTCGCTGGTAAAAGTAAGTTTTATGTTGAAGAAAGTACTGCGGTGGTATCTATTTTTTTCAATGCTTATGCTTATTCTTTTTCATCCCTGTATATTTTATTTCACCCCGAAGCCGGACACATTCGCACCAAAATGCGCATGTCCACTTCATATATTTTTTTATCTCGATGAAAAGTGATTCATTTGATCAACGATTTGAAAATAAAGGTCTTTGGGCCGGGAATGTGGTGAATGAATCACAGGTTTTCAAGTTGTTGCAGATAAATAATAACAATTTCCATAACCAATCCAGAATTTCCAGAAGCCTCCGGTGTTTATCCAGAACCCGGAGGTTTTTTTTATTGCTGACTTTTTGTCTTCCCGATCGTCGGTTTTCATCACAGAAAGTGAAAATACAAATTGCTAATGCACATCGATGCCGCTGTAAATCTTTGTGTGCGCTGCATCATCATGTTTTTTAACGTTCCAATTCACCCCTTTATTCATTTTTCAGCCCCATAGACTTGCTTGTTAGCCCCATCAATGGCGCAGCGACTACATTTTTTTCCAATTCATTGGGCAATGTATTTACTTTGACATCAGTGTATTAGTGCAGGTTGTTTTAACTTGCCTCCATACCATCCAATTTAATCGAATAAAATAGAAGAAAGCATGCAAAATAAAACAGAGCAGCTGCTAAAGGCAGAAAAAACAAATCAGGGCGAAAGCGCAGGGGCGGCCATCGAGAGCTATTCATTCACCTCCGACTATAATCTGTCGGTCGATGAAATGCAGGAAGTACAAGGCGATTTGTTTCTGCACGAATTGGTTGATATGGCAGTAACGGCCAATGCACATTTTAAGTACGAAGTACTGGTTCCCGAAAAAGGAAAGAAATACAACAAGGCCATTGTGCTTTTGCACGGACTGAATGAAAAGAGCTGGGAGAAATATTATGCCTGGGGCACAAAACTTTGCCAACAGCTGAACCGGCCGGTTATCTTTTTCCCGCTGGCATACCACATGAACAGGGCACCTAAGCAATGGAGCAATCCCCGGCATTTAAAGGAAGCAGTGCAGCAAAGGAAGGCAGAACAGCCTGGTGGGGACGCTACCTTTGCCAACGTGGCATTGAGTATCCGCCTCGATTCGCGACCCGAGCAGTTCATTTATTCAGGAGTGCAAAGCTATTATGATATCTGGAAACTGGCCAGACAGATCAAGGCAGGCGATCATCCGCTTTTTGAAGGGGGTACTGTCCCCGACTTTTTTGCCTATTCCATTGGTGCCTTCCTGGCCGAAATTCTTATGATCAGTAATCCGGGAGCACTGTTTACTCATTCACGGCTGATGATCTTTGCCGGAGGAACCACCTTTGACCGCATGCACGGTACATCGCGCTACATTATGGATCTTAATGCCTTTAAAAGTTTATTGTTGCTGAGAAAAAACAAAAAGCTGAAGGAAGTGTACCAGCGGCTCAGCGCATGCGAATTGCCCGATTTTGATCAGGTATGGCGTGGTTTTTATGCAATGGTACACGGACGTAAAGGTCGTAAGCTGCGCAATGAGTGGCTGAAAAATTCCAACAATCAGGTATTTATACTGGCCTTACAGAAGGACAAGGTGATGCCGCTGAAGTACATCCTGAAGGCCTATAAGGGAAGCCGTTTTGCTCCGCGCATCGATGTAATTGATTTTCCTTTTGCTTATACCCATGAAAATCCTTTTCCGACAACAAGAGATGCGGGAGAACAGCACTTGGTGAATCGTGCCCTGGACACCGTATTTGAAAAGGCGGTTCGTTTTTTCGCCAGAGGGCAGACTGTGACGCTGGGCAGCAAGGGAATGGCAACATTCAGCAAAGGCAGTTTGTCGTTTGGAATGCAACCCTAATTGTAATGCCAGCCATAAATATGGGCAAAGATGGAGTGGTATGACAAAATTTTGTAATTTTGTGGCCTCATCATGGGGCTGACTGGTTTTGACAGCAGGTCGGGATGGTGAGTAAGCATGCAGGGTTTCGTTTGTTTGCCCTTAATTAAGCAATCAAAATCTAATTGGCGAAGAAAATTACGCTCTTGCTGCGTAACCGAATCAAGTAGGTTACCGCTTAATCCCGGTACAAGGTACCAGGACAAGACATCTCCCGGATGGTTCCGTTTTCTACCGGTCCGATAGTGAGGTGCTATAACAGAGAACTAGGGAATGGCATGCTCCGTGTTATTTCCGAAGCTAAAGGAGCTAAGGCAGCAGTCGGTGGCCCTGATCCAGCTGATGCTCGAAAACCAAGTCGGGGCTAAGCATGTAGAAAGCTGATTATTTCCCTGTTTGGACCCGGGTTCGATTCCCGGCAGCTCCACTTTTTCAAAAAGCAGAACAAAGCAAACTCCTGTAAATGGCACATTTTCAGGAGTTTTTTGTTTTTGGCTCCTGCATCTAAAAGCAAATAAATACACATTTCGAGGTGGCGCTGAGGTGGCGCAGTAAATTTTGCCTTGCGCCACCTTTTACGGTTCTAATGCGCTGTTTTGCACTATTTTGCGTTTCTGTTTCTTCCGTTTGCAAAGTAATTTTACAACCAAAATTTAAATTATTTTACAATGAAAGAAGAAGTAAATTTTAAGGTGCGATTTTTCGCACGAAAAAGCAGAGGTAGAAAGACAGGTAACTACCTTCTCTTAGTGAGAGTTACAGTTAATTCGAAACGAGTTGAAATTTCCTTGAAAAAGGAGGTTCCCATCGATCTTTGGGATGAGAAAATGCAATGTCTGAAGGGACGAAGTCAAAGTGCAAGCAGGTTTAACAGCTATCTTGACAAGATAAAAATGCGATTTAACCTGATTGAACAACAACTACTTTTTGAAAATAAGAAACCAACTGCTGAATTGGTTAAAGCGCGCTATAATGGCGATCCCGATCCCGATGAAGAAACGATACCAACTTTACTCGAACTCTATGATGAACACAATCGTAGATTTCAAGAATTAATTGGAACTAGGAACCATTCAGAATCAACTTACAAACGTCATCTTACTTCGCGCTCACACACCTGCGATTTTATCTTTGAGGTATACGGAAAGGTTGATTTGCCTTTTGAAAAGGTGAATTACAAATTTCTTGGTGATTATGAACATTATCTGAAAGCAGTCAGGAAATGTAACCATAATTCAACGATGAAATACATTAAAAACCTTGGCAAGATTATCAATCAGGCCTATGGTGAAGGCTATATTGAGCGCAATCCGTTTGATAAGTTTAAATTGAGTTTTGAGAATGTGGAACGAGAAAGACTTAGTCAAGTAGAAATTGACAGGATGGTTGAAATGGATATTCCGGAAAAGCGACTTGACAGAGTAAGAGACTTATTTGTTTTTTGTATTTATACCGGAATAGCTTATGGTGATGTGAAAGCCTTGCGTATGCAACATTTACACATTGATGAAGATGGTACCAAATGGGTGAAAAATAAGCGATTGAAAACCAGTGTTGAATTTCTGGTTCCGATTTTACCAATAGCTCAGAAGGTAATTGATAAATATGCTGATCATCCCCAGCGTCTCGAATTTGGCCAGGTGATTCCTGAAATCAGCAATCAAAATTATAACGGCTACCTTAAGGAAGTTGCAATTCGTTGTGCGATCGATAAGAATTTAACGTCACACATGGCACGCCATACCTTTGCTACCACCATTGCATTGGATAATGGCGTTCCGCTTGAGGTACTTTCTAAGATGTTAGGACATACTGATACCAAAACAACTCAGATTTATGCAAAAATGCAGGAAAAAGGCATTAAGCGGGGGATGGCTAATTTGCTGAAACAAAACAAGAAAAAGAACAATCAAAAAAATGAAGGAGGAAATAACAATGATTAATATGGGAAAACTGATACTGCCTACTGTGGTGATAATGGAATACAAATCGGAAAAGCTCACTTTGCGTTTGCCAGAATTCATGTCAAGGAGCTATTTTGATAACAGCCAGTGCTATCTTCATTTTAACTTTGCAAGGTCGACAGTTTTTGTCGACTACTATTGTGAGGACGATTTCTACCTGTCGGATAAATTGGATCTGGATGATTTTGCCAAAGGTGACCTGGAAAAAGAAAGCTTCGAAGCCATTCAGGAACGTGCCCTGAAATTGCTCTGCCAATACATCGACGACGACCAGCAGGAAATGCTGGAACATTTCGATCACTTGTAAGTGAAATAGAATAAGAAAGCGTTAAAGCCCGGTCTATTTTGATCGGGCTTTCGTATTTGCACTACCAAAATTAACAGAACATCATAAATCTGAATCAACTCAAAGAAATTCCAACCCGACTTTAATAGTTCTCTGAATGTTTTAGAGAAACGCTGATATTAACTACTAATCCTTGCAAAACAGTAGGGGGTTTAACGGATGCTTACAATTGCAAAGAACACCGATTCGATTTCTTTCAATAAACATAAAAAAACCTTCTTTAATTACAGAACACCGTAGCGGGATGGATGTAGTTCAATTCGCCAGTTGGCTGAAATCATCGCTGGGCGCTGCATGCCGCTCAGCGTTCTATTTATTAGCAACCGTAATTTATATTTCTAATCTTCTATTCGTGTCTTGTCTATTATCCCAAAATGAAACTATTTGAATATGATCTTGATGCACTTCATAAAAAATCAAGTACACTTTCATTGGAATAACACGGGTAAGCTTATTTGAAGTTAGTCTCCCAATTAATTCATTCTTAGAAAGACTCTTGGTCAACTCCTCAATCTCATTTAACAGTTTTAAGCTATATCGAGTGCTTTTGTTTCTTTGATTGAAATATTCAAGAATCTGTTTCAATTCGTTACTCGCGTGAGTTGACCAGATTATTCTTTTGTCAGCCATTCTTTTATCTCAGACATTAGTTGGTCATTCTCGATAGAATATCCATTTTTAATTTCTTCTCTGCCTTTGATGATTGATTCATGCTGCTCAGGTGATAACTGGTATAGAGATTGTTCAGATGAATCAAAAATTATTTGAAGAGCCTTTAAAAAATTCATATCATTCGAGTCTTTTATTCTCGAAATCAAGCTGTTTTTTATTTGAGTTGTCATATCCATAATCATCTGTTTTCAATCACTTACTCAAAAGTAAACAATTTTATCGAATCTGCTGATTTGCCAAAAATTTTATGGTTGCTAAGGGCAGTCTGTCTAAAAACCAACCATCAGATCTAAAAGATGGCTGTTTTCTAGCCGTTTTATACGGCCCTTACAAAATAGTCATTAATATTTGTTTTGTTAATCAAATGGCTTAAAATGTTTAAATCTAGCTTCTTAATGACTCCTTTTGATCCAAATCTCAAAGTCAAAGCCTGAATCAACTCAAAGCAACTCCAAGCTGAATTTAATAGTTCTCTGAATGGTTTAGAGAAGCGCTGATAGTAACTCCTATTCCTTGCAAAACAGTAGGGGGTTTACCGGATGCTTACCACCTTCTCAGAAGGTGGATTATTTAGTTTTCAATTAAAACCATAAAGAGACCAAAACTGCTTGAGGGGTCAACATGGTCCGAAATCGGTTGGCCGATGCCAACAACGGGGGCGATCATAATTGAGAATCGGAGCTAAATCGCCACCAGCAATTGCGAACATCCTGAATAGCAGGGGGGCTTAACAGATGCATAGATTTATTATACATTGAATTTGATTTTATTTACTATTTGCTATTGAATTAAAATGATAAAAGCTGTGAGGACTATAACAATAATATTTCAATGGTATCAAATTCAATTGGTTCGGGTAACTTATAGGACTAAAGCTATTACATTTTGTAAAGTATTTATCTCGATACAGCCCATAAATCTCATCTGCAAAATCACCAATTTCATTAGATAAACATTTCGAATATATCACTTTGGGGCTGTCATTAAAAAAATCAACATATTCTATTAAATGGTTTGACACAATAATACATAGTTTGTATTTTACAGCATATTTTTTTAAGTAAAACAGTATTTGGTTAATTGTAATGCTCTCATAATCACTGTCAAGGTGGTTAACCAACATATTTAAATTATCGATGAATATATATCGATAATCTCTTAATTCTAATAAACTCTTTTTTAACGCTGTCCAATTATCAACATGACTTATATCTATCGAATGACTATGGTGATGCTCTCCAATGACTTTTTTGAGTTCATCCAAGTTTGAAATATTTAAAATTCGTTGTTCTGGCTGTAATGGCGTATGGAATAATTCAAAGAAGCTTTTAAAAATGCGTTCTTCACTGTCAGTTGTTGATATAAAAGATATAGGACATCTCCCTAATTCTAGAAATGTTTTAAAAATATGTAGGAAGAAAGTTGTTTTTCCACAGCCAGCATTACCTACAAAATACATTAGTTTTTCTCGTTCAAACTCAATTACTTTTCCAGAATCTAATAAAAAATAACCATCTTCTCTTTCGTTATTCCATTCAGTAAAATTATCAATCAATTCATAAAATCTGCTCATGCTTTTTTTTCTTAAAAGTAAATTTCGAAATTCACGTTTGGAAGATGAAGCTTGGCTTTTTTTCAACAATTTTAGATCATGATTGATTTAAAAAGTATTGTCGATATGGTTCTTAAATATTTCTGTGATTGGTTTTCTATTCTGAGTTCAAATTTTTGAAATTATTTTTTTGCTCTTGCAAAATTTCTGCTATAATCAATTCAATAGCTTTATTCAAATTCTTCTTTTCAATAAGAAGAAAAGTGTTTTCTGATGTAAAATCACTAAAACTAATATTTTGCAGAATTTGACTTTTAAAATCTGTCCACCGCTTTGGGTTGACAGTACCCCATGATAACATGCCTAAACCTGTTATATATCCTAATTGTCCATTGTTTAGTTCAAAATGAATTCCATGATTTAATGTTTTGTTATGATGAGTTACTTCCGTAATAATACCTTTAAATTCATCTATGTTAGTTGGATACAGCCTCGGATTCAGTTTTTTATAATATTCATCAACTTTCATATTTGCTACAAGCTGTGTCCAAAAGTCAAACACTGTATGCCATTTTATGTGTTTAAAATTATTTAGTAAGTACCTTGCATTTCCTAGGTCTTCAGCCACTTTTTCTTTAAGCTCTAATCTCTCTTTAATTTCTATATCGTTGTTAGTCATTTTATTTATGAGGTTTAAGTATTGTTGGATAATTGATTTTATAATGCTGTTTTTATCAATTATTTTTATAATCTGTTCAAGCCAATTTCTAATGTGATTATCATAACTTATACATTTTAGGATTTCACTATTTTTCTTCAAGTCATTTTCTCCGATGCTATTTTGTGATGGTTCATGATTATCAAGCGTTAAGTAAAAAACAAATACAGTATCACATTTGAAATCAAATGATTTATTTCCATCTTTGTCAATTCCACTCTTTATTGTATTATAGTATCGTTCAAGTTGACCGTTGTAACCATCGATTTTATCCGTATGATTGCTATCAGAGGCAAATATTTTGTTTTCAATAATAATTGCTTGCTTTTTTACTTTATTAATGATAAGAATATCAATTTCTTTGAATTCTGATTTATTTTCTTCATTTGGAATTACTTCATAATTCGATAAATCAAATTTATCGTTATCAAATTGTAGTACCTCACGAATGAAAACTTCTGCAAATTTGCTTTTATATCCATGTCCAGAATTGGATGCCATTAAATATGAGATAAACCTAGAATGTAAGTTTACTTCATCATATTCTTTATGTAGAGCAGTGAAGATATTAAATCTATTTTCTTCTCTATGTTTATTATACTTGTCTTTTATAATACAAATCTGTGTAAATAAGTTATTTAGTTTCATTGCTTTTGACTTTTATATGTGGCTGTTTTATTGTAGTCTTACCCTAGTCTGTTAGGGGAAGATTATTGAAATTTCTTGTTAGTTGATAATCAGAGCTATTCCTCAATGCAATCTCGAGAATTGAAAGGAGTGGATAGAATGATTCCGAAATCTCAATTATTTATCTTGTAATGTTGGACAGCTTTATCAAAATCAGAATCTTGTCTGTTCAAATATGGTTGAAGTCTGTCTTTAGAAAGTATTTTCTCAATTGTTTTTCAATCCATTTATTTTGTTATCGTTGTCAAGTCGTCCCGGTGATTCCTCTCCCAGTTTTTATGCTGGTGATGAAGCCGGTTTTTTTGTTTTTATAAACTTTTCATAAAGATAATTCATCTAAACTTATCATCTGGTAGTTGCCAAAATTTTAATGTTTTAGAGAAGCGCTGATAGTAACTCCTATTCCTTGCAAACACGAACGCCTTTGAAAATAAACAACTTATGAGTAATTGCAAATCCCGAAAAATCGGGACAGGTTGTGTATGGCTTACGGGCTGGGCTTAGCTTTCATTTCCGTTTATTGTTTCCATTATTTCTTTAAAACTATTCAGCCCGGCTTCTATGTTTTCAATTATTTCGTTTGCCAAAACATCAGGGTCGGGCAAGTTGTCCAAGTCGGTTAGGCTTTTGTCTTTAATCCAGAATATATCCAAATTGGTTTTGTCTCGTTCAATGATTTCTGAATACGTAAATTTTCTCCATCTGCCTTCTGGATTTGTTTCGCTCCATGTTTCTGTTCTTTTGTTTCTGTTTTCAGGATTATAGAGTTTTACAAAGTCTTTCAAATGCTCTGAAGTCATTGGGTTTTTCTTGAGCGTATGACTTATATTACTGCGGTAATCGTAAATCCAAACTTCTTTTGTCCAAGGGTCTTTTGAAGCGGGTTTGTTGTCGAAAAACAACACATTTGCTTTTACGCCTTGTGCATAAAATATACCTGTCGGCAGTCTTAAAATCGTATGCAACTCGGTTGTTTTCATCAATTCTTTACGAACCGTTTCGCCTGCTCCGCCCTCAAATAAAACATTGTCGGGAAGTACAACAGCTGCTTCGCCTGTAAGTTTCAAAAGCGTTTTTATGTGTTGTAAAAAGTTGAGTTGTTTGTTGGCTGTGGTTGCCACAAAATCCTGACGATTGATAATATAATCCTGCTTTTCTTGTTTGCCTTCTTCGTTGGTAATGGTCATACTGCTTTTTTTACCAAAAGGCGGATTTGCCAACACGTAATCGTAGCGAATGCCATTATCTGAAACCAAAGCATCAGCCGAAGAAATAAGTGTTTCTCCGTCTATTTCGCCAATGTTGTGCAAAAACATATTCATTAATGCCATACGGCGGGTATTGGCAACAATTTCGTTTCCGTAAAAAGTTTTGTTTTTCAAAAACTCTTTTTCTTCCTGGTCTAAATCGTGAGTTTTAATAAAATCGTAAGCCGCCAAAAAGAAACCACCAGTACCACAAGCAGGGTCGATAATGGTTTTCATTGGTTTTGGACGAACACAGGCAACCATTGTTTTGATTAAGGAACGAGGCGTAAAATATTGCCCGGCACCGCTTTTGGTGTCTTCTGCATTTTTCTCCAAAAGACCTTCGTAAATTTTCCCTTTAACATCGGTTCCCATTAAGCTCCATTGCTCTTTATCAATCATATCAATGATTTTTAAGAGTTTTGAAGGGTCTTGTATTTTATTTTGGCTTTTTACAAAAATTTGCCCCAGCGTTCCTTTTTCGCTACCTAAACTGCGAAGCATTTGGTTGTAAAAATTTTCCAATTCCAAACCGCGTTTTTGCGATAGTGTTTGCCAGTCGCAAGTTTCGGCATTGGGCAATTCAACACCTTCGGCATTTTTGAGTTTCGGAAATTTTAAACCTTTATTGTAGGGTGGTTTGTTAAGTTCGTCTGCCATTTTCAGGAAAAGCAAATAGGTGATTTGCTCTAAATAATCACCATAACCCACGCCATCGTCTCTAAGAACATTGGCAAAATTCCACACCTTTGATACTATTGCATTTTCTGACATTTACTTTCCTTTTAATAGTTTTTTAACTTCTTTATCGAAATCGCTTTCAAATAATTTATCCTGAATTGGCTTGTACTTTTCGTACTCTTTTTCTGCAAATTCCTTTGCAATTGCAGCAGTTACTTTTCCTGAGTTTTGTAAAATATCTTTTTGGTTGAATTGAAGAAAGGCATTTAGCCTTTCCGCCCAATCCTTCATAGTCATTACATTTCCTTGCTCAGCCTGGTCTTCGGCATAATCTAAATACATGGAAACAATGCGGTTGAGCGGTTTCAGTTCTTCTTCGGTAAGGTAGTTTTTAGCAATGGAAACATCTGATTTTCTAATTTTACCATCGGGTGAGTTTTTCCAACTGGTTAAGCCCATTTTTTCTTTTTCGTGGTTTGCCCGCGATACAATTATTTCAGCAGCTGTTTGCCCTGTAATTGCCCAGTGCAGCTTATTTTGCACGGTTGCAAAAAACTCTTTGGTAATTTCCGAATCGTAATCATAATCAATGCTACATTCGGCATAAATATCAGTTATTTGTTGATAAAACCTGCGCTCCGAACTACGGATGTCACGGATTTTTTCGAGCTGTTCTTTAAAATAGTCCTGCCCGAAAATGGGTTGTGGATTTTTCAAACGCTCCACATCCATTGTATAGCCTTTAATAATAAACTCTTTGAGAACATTTGTAGCCCAAATTCTAAATTGGGTAGCACGTTTCGAGTTTACACGATAGCCAACGGCAATAATGGCATCGAGATTATAAAATTTGGTAGGTTTGGCTTGCGTTTTATTAGCAATAGCACCATGTTGAGTGGTTAGTTCCAAAATGGAACATACCACTTTTTCGTCCAGTTCTCCGCTTTCAAAAATATTTTTAAGGTGCTTGGAAATGGCAGGACGTTGAACTTCGAATAGCTCGGCTATTTTGCTTTGTGGCAACCAAATGGTTTCGTTCCGAAGCAAAACATCTACTTTAACATCACCTTTGTCGGTTTTGTAAAGTAAAAATTCCCGGTTTGGTTGATATTTCGACAAATTCATATTTATTTAATTACGAATTACGTTGTTTAATTACGAATTACGTTGTATGTTTATTTCGTAATTCGTAATTTCTCATTTGTAATTTAATTTACTTTTCATTGTTTTTTGAATACTGCCAATAATTTTCAGAAGTTCTTCTACATCAATTATTAAACTTTTGCTCTGTTCTGAAGTGATAGTGTTTGTGTCTGTTAAAAGTCTAATCCAGTAATGTGTTTCTCTTGTTTCTTTATAAGCAATAGTTAGTCTGGCAAAAAAATCCTTATCGCTTTGTCCGCCAATAGCTTCTTCAATATTTGCCCCAATAGCCGTTCCGCTTCGCAGAAGTTGTTTGCTCAGTACAAATTCCTTCATTTCCTCACACAAGTACTTAGACAACTTCACAATACGAATTGCAAAGGCATACGATTTTTCCTGAACTATATTATTTTTCATCCCCTTTTCGTAATTTTTTATTCGTAATTCGTAATTTATTAATGTCTTTTTCCAATTCTTTTAAGCTGTTCTCTTTTTCAACCTGCTTCTGCTGTTCTTGGTATTTCAAATATTCATCCGCAGATTTATTCAAGGCTTGTTGGTGGCTTATTTTTCCTGCATGAGTTAATAATTCACGCCCGTTAAGCTGAACGATGGCATCCAGGCGTTGAATCCAATCTTTCATGTACATGGGCGTTTGCTGTTGGGCCATGGCTTCGGCAAATGCAAGGTATTGTTCCACAATCAAACCGAGCAGTTTCATCTCATCTTCGTTCAAATAATTTTTGGCAATGCTTATTTCAGCTTTCTTTATTTTAGCCGAATTATCCTTGTCGTACGACTGCATTCCCAGCAGAGGCAACGATGCATCTACACGGCGGTAAACCAGCTCGGCGGCTGTTTGCTGACTGATAGCCCACAATAGTTTGTTTTGTACTATTTTAAAAAACTCTAATGTTTTTTCGTCCTGTGGGTCGTAGTCGATACTGGTGGCGTATATATCTTTAACCTTTTGATAAAAGAATTTTTCCGAAATACGTATTTCACGAATACGCTCTTGCAGTTCGTTGAAATAATTCATTGATGAGCCTGTTTTAAAACGCTCATCGTTCAGGGCAAAGCCTTTTATGATGTATTCTTTTAACCGCTGAGTAGCCCAAATGCGAAATTGTGTGCCCTGGTGCGATTTTACGCGGTAGCCCACTGAAATGATGACATCCAGGTTATAGCCTTTTACTTCATGCTGCTGTGTTTTGCCGGGAATAGCACCATGTTGAGTGGTTGTCCGGAAATTCCGGACAACCCTGTTTTCGTCCAGTTCACCTTCTTTAAAAATATTCCGAATGTGCTCTGAAATAGTGCGTTTGTCCTTCCCAAACAATTGCCCCATTTGCAACTGCGTTAACCAAACGGTTTCGTCTTCCAATCGCACATCTATTTTTATGTTGCCATCTTGGCTTTTATAGATAACTATTTCACCCTTCATTTAATTACGAATTATTAATTACAAATTACGAATTGAGTTTACTTTTCATTGTTTTTTGAATACTGCCAATAATTTTCAGAAGTTCTTCTACATCATTTATTAAACTTTTGCTCTGTTCTGAAGTGATAGTGTTTGTGTCTGTTAAAAGTCTAATCCAGTAATGTGTTTCTCTTGTTTCTTTATAAGCAATAGTTAGTTTGGCAAAAAAATCCTTTTCGCTTTGTCCCCCAATAGCTTCTTCAATATTTGCCTCAATAGCCGTTCCGCTTCGCAGAAGTTGTTTGCTTAATACAAATTCCTTCTTTTCCTCACACAAGTACTTATACAACTTCACAATACGAATTGCAAAGGCATAACTTTTATCTCTGATTACGTTATCTTTCATTTCTTTGCCCGTTTTTTCGTAATTCGTAATTTCTCATTCGTATTTTTTTTCAAAAGTTCGCTTGCGGGCTCATAATCGGCGGCTTGTTTGCATTGCGCTATTTCGGCTTCGCTTAGCAGTTTACCTTCAAATGCTTTTTTGAGAATGCTCTGGCGGAGTGCTTCGGCTTTTTCGAGGCTTTCGCTTATGCTTTGCTCCACTTTATCGCAAACTGATAAACGACGTTCGATTTCCTGGACGATTTAGAGAAACTATGATATTAACTCCTATTCCTTGCAAAACAATACGGGGTTTACCGGATGCTTACCTAAAAGCTGTCATCAATCAAAGAACACTGTCTCATTATCTTTTCAAAAAACATCAAAAACCTTTTTTAAGTACAGAACACCTTAGCGGGATGGATGTAGTTCAATCCGCCAGCTGGCGGAAACTCCTAACTGCGCGCTGCCCAGCGTTCTATTTATTACCGATAGGTGTTGTCATTTTTTATCTGTTTGTCAGTATTTTAAACAAAGACTCATTGATGTAATAATTCCCTGTGCCAATCTTACTCTTCCTTAAAAGTCCGTCGTCTGCCAATTTATTTAAATAATTCGCTGCCGTAATTCTAGAGACATTCAAGTCATTTACTAAAAATTCAATTTTTGTATAAGGATGTTTGAAAAGGTTATTTAATAAATCCTGACTATAAAATTTATAATTATCTCGAAGTTTGTGTTTAAACTCCTGCATTAATTTTTTTATCTCATTAATTAAATCAATCGTTTCTCTTGATGTTTTTTCAATACCCGTTATCATGAAAAGTAACCACTCTTCCCAATTTTCATTGTCTCTAAGTTGTTGCAAAAGCCTGTAATAGTCCGCTTTATGTCTGATTATATAATTACTCAAATAAAGAATCGGCAAAGTTTGTAATTCTTCAAGAATCAGGTACAAAATGTTTATAATCCTGCCAGTTCTTCCATTTCCATCATAAAATGGGTGAATGCTTTCAAATTGATAATGAATTATAGCCAATTTTATTAATGGGTCGTAGTCTGAGACTGTTGGGTCATTAATAAAGCTCTCAAGGTTCGACATTAAGCGATTGATGTCATTCATGTCTTGTGGTGGAGTATAAACTGTTTCTCCTGTCGCTGCATTTTTAAGAGCCGTTCCAGAAAGTTTTCTAAACCCGGCATTATTTTTCTCTAGTTCACTTTGAATATCAATGATGATTGAATTAGTAATCAATCCTTTGTTTTTAACTAACTCAAATCCTTTTTTTAGTGCCGAGATATAGTTTTGAACCTCCTTTGCTTGTAATGAATTAAAAGAGTCAAGATTCAATGCTGATTTATATAGGTCGTCATGTGTTGTGATTATGTTTTCAATTGCAGAGCTGTCCTTTGCTTCCTGGAGTCCTAATGTGTTGATTAAAATAATTTGATTAGGAATTGTTGAAGCAATACCTTTTAACTCAGCCAATGCAGCATGAGCTTTGGGTAAACTTTTTAACACCGCTTTTGTTTCGACATCAACAGTTAAAGGAAGTTCTTTCAAGACAAAATCTTTATTTTCGGACATAATGTAAAAGGTTTTACAATTTCTTTACTAAGGTAATCCCTTTTGTAAAGAAAATCGATTTTTCTATACATAGAATGATTGATTTGTTAAAGTTCTTCACTTTTTTGTACAAACGGAGGCCAAAATCTCTATTAGCGCTAATCGTTCTTGACGGCAGTCTGTCTAAAAACCAACCATCAGATCTAAAAGATGGCTGTTTTTAACCGTTTTAAGCAGCCCTTACTAATAATCGTATCAATTGTCGTATTCGTAACATGCTGATTGGTTTATTTGCCATTATCCCTTTCTTTTTGGTTTAACTACCAAAAAGACCTTGATAATGGGTATGTCAGCCTGTTTATTCACATTGAAATAGAACCTTAAAAAATGGCTCGGTTTGCTCCGCTAGGGGTGGCTCCATTTGCTGCGATATATATACCTTTACCTGCTTGACTACCGCCTGACATTATTTTAATTCATAGTTTGTACTTCGTCCTCCACTTGCTTCTTTGATTAAAATATCTTTTTTCATCAAATCTTGAATATCTCTTAGTGCAGTGTCTTGTGAGCATTTATTAATCTTTGCCCATTTTGAGGTAGTAAGCTTACCATCAAACCCGTCAAGAAGTCTGTTTATTATTTTTTGCTGCCTGTCATTTAAGATTGTTGTGGAATGTAATTTCCAAAATTCAGCCTTATGAAGTATTTTGGATAAAGTTTCTTTTGTCGAGTGGATTGCGTTTATTAAGCATTGTAAAAACCATAAAATCCATTCAGTTATATCTGCATTTCCTTTTTGTGTTTTTTCTAGATTTTCATAATATTGTTTTCTCTCAATCCTTATTTGAGCAGACATACTGTAGAATCTTCTTATACTTTTGTCTGATCTTGCCAACATCATATCAGTTATTGTCCTGGTTATTCTTCCATTTCCGTCATCAAAAGGGTGAATTGTCACAAACCATAAATGTGCAATTGCAGCTTTGAGCACAAAATCGATTTCATGTTCGTTTTCAAACCAGTCTAAAAATTTTCTCATTTCGTGTTCTATTCTGTCCGAACCTGGAGCTTGAAAATGAACTTTTTCTTTTCCCATTGGTCCGGATACAACCTGCATTGGTCCAGTTGTATCTTTACGCCAATCTGCTACTGTTATTTTAATAAGATTACTCCATCCAGAAGGGAATAGGGACGCATGCCAACCAAATAATCTATCTTTTGTTAAAGGTAAATCATATCGTTGTGTTGCATCAAGCATCATTTCAACGATACCTTCAATATGACGTTCTGAATCTACAGCACCTGCGATATCAATTCCGAGTCGTCGGGCAATAGAAGATCTAACCTGTTCTACTTCAAGAAATACACCCTCGATCTCTGATGATTTGGTTATGTCCAGAGTCAATGTATTTAAAACAGCTTCATTTTGCAAATCAAAACCAAGGGATTCCATTTTACCAAGAAGTCTTCCTTGTTGATTTCTGGCTTCACCTAGTTTTATCATTACTTTTTTATTATCCCAGGTAAAGTCTGTCCAATTGTCTTTTTCGTGTAAATATACCTTCATTCTCCGCAAATTGTGCGACAAATATAAGACTTATTCTCCGCAAATGAAATATTCTCCGCAAAATATGCTCTGATAGTGGCGTTTAATCTCCGCATTCTCCGCATTTTTTGCTTAGCGGTAACGTTGAGTGTATGGTGTCGTAAGGGATTGCGTGCTTCAAACCTATCAGCTTACCGCCCGCTTACCTTTGAAACCCTTATGCACTATACACATTGAGTGCGCCCTGCGTGAGCAACGCGCACCTGTCGAAAGCAATTGAGAATGTTTAAAAATACAAACAAACTTTACATCAAAGTAATTAAGCAGGTATAGTTCCCCAGAGGCTTTCACCTTGGGGATATATATTCTCACAACTTTGCTTCAAAAAAACCTGAATAAACTCAAAGAAACTCCAACCTGACTTTAATAGTTCTCTGAATGTTTTAGAGAAACACTGATATTAACCCCTGTTCATTTGCAAGACAATAGGGGGTTCACCGGAAGCTTACAGTTTTTATATTCTGATCTTAAAAAGTGGCACAAATCAAACCGGACGCAGAGTGGCACAAATCGAAACGAACAAGCTCTGAGGTCAAAGCTAAAGAGTGGCATAATTTGAACCGAGCACCTAAAAGATTAATCTTGAGCAAACGTTTCTCTTAAAATGTCGCTGTTTTTAGCGGCAAGTTGATACATTTAAGCAAGATGCAAAAGATGCACTTAACCGGGCGTATACCTTAACTGGGCCTTAATTTCTAATTTGTTAGGTGCTGGCCTTGAATTTTGCTAATTTAGTTTTTATTAAAGGTCATTATAATTTCAGAACAAACTTTGTGTAATCAATTAGTACCTTATAATCGAATTAATCCAACAAATGAAATCAATAATTATAATATTGCTTGTGTTATTTTTTTTAAAAGGAAATTCTCAAAATAAAATGAATTCTTTTCAAGGAGGAATTGAGGCTGGATTATCATTCACTACCATTCAACCTTATTATCAGAACTATCTACTTTTTTTTGAAAATCTCAACTATGGAAAAACTACTCAACCTAGAATTGGAATCTTTGTTAACCGCTTTATTTCACAAAAGCATAAACTTGAACTTGGATTCTTTTATACAGAAAAAGGCACTGCATATTGCCCAACCTATTTCCCCGAAATTCCAATACTTTTTGCCAATGATTGTAACGGCAAATCCTTGAATTACATTGAAATGCCTGTTACATTATATTATTATCCGAATATTAGGGCAAACTTTTCTTATTGTTTTAGTATTGGATATCTAAAAATAATAAGTGAACCAGGGGATCTTATCAAATATGATTTATATAAAGATGAAGATATTGAAGCATCATTTGGAGTCAACTTTAAAATAAAGAAATATAAATGGTTAAATAATTATATTTTTTCCGTTAAACTTGGAGGTTCGATATTCCCGATTTCAAATGATAGTGAGATTCAATATTACAATATTGATGATAATGTTAATATAGCTAGTTCCAATAATAAGGTCAAACTACTCACAAAGCAACGAAATTACGCTTTAAAAATAAGTGTAAGACATTATTTATAAATACATGAATTTGTTCCTGATTTAATGTCTGTTAAACAAATGCAAGAGGCTGTCCAAAAAGTTAAATATATCCTGAATGCTATTGTATAAAATATTCTGGTTCAGAACGTTCAAACAATAAAATAGTACTTTTACAACTAATCCATTCCAGCACACCTCTGACGACTTAAAACAGACCTCTAACGATGTAAAGCTGACTTCTTGACACTTGAATCGGATTTCTTGGCAGCTAAAACTGACTCCTTGGCAGCCAAAACTGACTCCTTGGCACTTGAATCGGACTCCTTGGCACTTGAATCGATCATCTGGATAAACAAAACTGACTCCTTGGCACACAAAGCTGACTGCTTGGCAGTTACACTGGCTTCGCGTCAGGTTGTCCACCTGAAAGTTGAGTTGATCCCTTCTTTCATTCTTAATTGGTCACAGCGCTTTCTTCTTTTCCTGTATTTTGTCTGTTTACACTGGTATTTTAATGATAAGGAACTGGTTAAATGCTCATCCCCAATTGCCGGTATCTTTTTTCAAGCGTTGCCAGGTAGGCATTTTTCATGTTGGTGGATAGGAAGGATTGCCTGATCCATTTGATGGCTTTGGGTGCATTTTTTTCAATTCGCTTCAAAGTACCATCGATTTGTTTGCTGTTTAGGCCCAGTTCTTCTCCGAATTGCACAAAATGTTCCCGCTTTAGTTTGCTCTTTTTGCCGCTAAGTGTCAATGCAAGTTCCTCTTTGTCTTCAGGAAGGAGAATGGATGCATTTAATAAATCGTACGAAGGGGCCAGGGTCCATCCGCCCGGACTTTCAATCATTGAGAAGTTTTTAAGGTGCATGTCGTTATTCCCTGTAATGAAACAGAAGATGGAAAGTTCAAAATAATAACTAAGATCAAGCAGGGTATAGTCGGAATACTGGCGAATTGCTTTTCCAACGCGTTCCATCGAACTTTTGTATTTGTCGAAAGCTTCGGTGATCTGGAATAGGTCGATCATGTGAATTGGCGCTCCGGACGTGGTCCGGTCAATTCGTTTGGTAAGGTACGACAGTTCCCCCGATGCTAAACGTATAAGCGTTGATGGAACGACCCTGATTCCAAAAGCCGCTGCTATGCGCATGCTTACATGTTCGTTTTCGGGCATTTCTGGAAAACTTTCAGTGGGAGGTTTTAGGATGAACAAGCCTCCCAATGCATCGATGACGGTCAGGCGGGGATCGGATTGTTCTTTAGTTGCTTTTATCAATGACATCGATAATTTTGCCTGGACACCCGGAACGGCAACGCTCCGCTCAACCACTTTTTTTGCCAGCTCATCCATCTGATCCAGTGAATATTCAATCAGAGGTGGGTGGGGCGTTTCGAAGAATTCCCTGGCACATTGCTCATGAAAATCATTCCCTTCGTCAATTGGCTGGTAGCAGTACAGGCATCTATTCTTCATTTGATTCTGTTATTGGTTCAACACTTACAGCGCCGATACAATTCCGGCAACATGCCAGGAGCAAGCCCATTCGGTCACTTTTACTGATTTTCCAGCTCTCTGAAGCAATGTTCAAGAGCCAACCTTCGGGGATGAGTCCTTCGAAAAATGGGAACAGGCGTTTTTCACGATAAGGCTGATTGCTCACGGGCATGGTGAAAGTGATAAAATCGTTGGGATGATTTTGCACGAATGCTTCATCGTACTGAAAAACATAGTCACCGTCGTTTGTTTCGGTGATGATGCCAGCCGGTATGTTTTTATAAAAAACTTTTCCCTGTCTCATTTTTGAATGTCTTTAGAGCTAACCGGCGCTAATTCATGTCCAAACATTTTCAAAACCTGGTTCACTTTATCCAGGTTTAAATTGGTTTTACCTTGTTCTATTTTGCGAAGAACGGTTAAAGCCACTCCTGCACGTTCTGCAAATTCTTCCTGCGAAAGATGGACTTCTTTTCTACGTTCCTTTACAAATTCTGCCAGTTTTTTCATTATATGTCTTTAGATATAAAACTTGATAAAGGTACGAAAATATATGCAAACAGATATAGTTGCTGTCTTGAAAAGAAAACTATATGTTTTTAGATATAAAGTCTTGTGCCGAAGGGAGGGTAACAATTCAGTTCAATTCTTTAAAATCGATGGATTATCTGAATATCTTTTATATTTGACTCCGCAAGCGAAAGCAATCATTATTTCTTCCTTTCAGTCTTACAATTCAAACAAAAACTTCTGTGTACAGATAATCCAGCACCACATACGTCACATTTCCATTGATCCTCCTCATTCTTTAAAAAATGCTCAAGTCCATAGTGATGGATATATGCAAGGTTCTCAATCATACTCATTCCGTAATTCGTGCTGTATCTTTTATCAAGATTTTTTAATCTGGCACATGGATATTTTACACAGTCGTAACAAAATCCTGATTGAGATTCTGCTAATAAATCACAGTTAACGATTTTACAACTTCGACAAACCTTTGGTTTATTCTCATCGTCTATTTTAAAGCACCCTCCACAGGGTTTAATTTCTCGTAAATGTCCAATACACAGACCACAATTCATTCCACATGGTGCAATTAGTCCTTTGTATTTAAAAGTCATCGTTGTCATAATTATCCAATGAATCGATCACCAGCTAGTCCAATACCTGCACCCAGAATAATTGCAAATAGGATCATCGGAATTATTGCTTTCTTGTCTTTAGGGTAAACAATAATCATTACCGGTAAAGCTGTTAATAATGAAATAATCATCCCCTTAAGCCATGGTGCGATGTCCCACGAAACAAATGGAATTATTAATCCAAGTACAAAATAGTGGACAAATGCTGAAATATTAGCTACTTTTTCAAGTTTCATTATAATCATTGGAGTAATATCTATTAATCCTGCTACTAATCCAATTACTATTGCTATTAAAATGCTATTCATTTGGATTTTATTTATTTGTACGATTTTTATAAATCAGACTGAATAAGTGCATGTGGTCAAAGAGATAATTGATATAATTTTGTCATGTTTTTATGTCAAATTTAGCGATTAGTATTTAATTACTTTTGCTATTCCATCTAAAATTTAGTGCATCTTATAGGAAGGGGTTTATATCTGGCTTTCCATTCATTCCATTATTGCATTTAAGATGGAAAACACACTACCAACGAGCCATCTTTAACAAATGATTTCAGTTGATTTGAAGCGGTGCTTATCGATGGCCATTGAACTCGCACGCCCGTTGGCCGACTGATCATGCTTGGTTCATACATAAAATAGGTCGTAGGTTGTTAATGCTTTAAATATTTGTTTTAAATTTAAGCCTGTGTATTGATTATTAATATCATGGATACAGATCAAAGTACTCAAAGCGATAAGGACTTCCTGCACGATCAGTATGGGGTTGTTGTTATGTTCTTGCTCATACCGGCCACCTTGTTATGGGCCTGTTTAAATCCCGATATTTGCTGGATGATCCTTCTGCCCGTTTTGATTATTCTGGCTTACGATTTGCATTTTCGTTTTGCCTACCGTGGTGAATGGGCAATGCGGGGAAGAGATTATGAAAGTACCTTGCACGGGATTCGGGCAGCCATTCAGTATACTTCCATTCTGATTGGTTTTATTGGCATTGTATTAAGTGGTTTTTTTGAAAAGGACTTAATCAATGCAATCGGAGCCAGGCTCAACGAATCCGGCTTATTAAAATGCTACGCTATGGCATTGGTGGCCATTCCGACCTTTATGCTCTTATTTATTCCGGTAACGTATACGCAGTCAAAAATTGATACGCAGAAAATGGATAAGCCATTGCATGAGCCTTCTGTCGCATTGAAGAACTACTACTTCTTAATTCTCTTACTTCAAAAGGTACTCATCATTCTAAGCGTATACATGGCTTTTGTTGTTTTTAATGTGTATATGAAGCTGCCCTGAAAGCCGGTGGGTGCCAAAGGATTCAAAGGTTGGGCTTAATGAGTGGCTGAGTTCTGTTTTTTATCTGTCTTCTTTTTTAGTCCTTCGATCCTTTGCTTGTAGTAATCACTAGCACTTAACTCAAAGGCATTAGTTACCTGTTTAATCGCATGGGTAAAGTCACCTTGGGCTTCATAGTAATCAGCCATCGAATCATAGGCATTTGGGCTTTCGGGGTAATACTCAATAGTAAGTTCAAAATACATTTTTGCTTTTTCGGCCTGTTGCATTTCCATGTTCATATAAGCTAACATCGTTAAAAGCTCTTCCGGAAAAGGGGGTACCGAATATCCAAAATGTTCTTTGAGTTTCTTTTCCCTGTATTTTATTATGCTTAAAAGCTCTTCTTTTTCAGTGTCAAATGAATTTATTTTATCCGTATTTTCCATTTGATACCATTCAAAAAGTGAAATTAAACCGTCCATGATCGATGGAAATGCAATTGTACCGTGTATATCGCCGGGGTATAATTTCCAATCAAAAGTCAATCCGTTTTTTGCATGTTGCTTTACCAGGTTTGAAAAGGCAATATTCGATCGGGCGAACAAAGTGAAATCTGTGGTATCCTGCATTACATTGGCAATTGTTATTTGTGGGTTCTGCATGTGCAATTGGCCACTTAAGGACATAAACAAAGCTTTGTTCTCATATTTCTGCTTCGTAATGACTTCCTGCGCCTCTTTTAGTAGTTTTTGGTCGTCCCAGTCGAGGCTTGGGTCGATGGCCAAATAATTAGCGAATAAAGCGGGTTGATTAATCAGTGCGGAAATAGTAAACAATGCTCCGTAAGAATGACCGATTAGCGTTCTGTAGTTGGTAACCGGATACTTGTTTTCTATAAAAGGAATAAGTTCTATTCCGATAAATTTCCTAAAATTATCAGCTTCCCCATTTTTTTCCTTAAAAGGCATCCCATATTTAGTACTTATCTTTGAAGTGGTTAAGTCTCTAACTCTGTTTTTATCATTAACGATACCAACCAGTACCATCTCGGGAGTAAAACCACCGCTGTAATAATTTTGTACCTCATTAACCGTAGGGAGAAACATTTCTCCGTCTAAAATAAAAACTACCGGGTATTGTTGATTTTTCTCAGGGGAATAACTGTCAGGTAGTTGTATGAAAATTTTCCTGTACTCGTCAAGTACATCCGAATACAAACTGTCCAAAACACCAACTTTTTGCAAAAACTGTTGATTTTGATTTCCCTGAGCATTTACAAATTGTTGAAGGAGGAAAATGCATCCGAAGGTCAATACAACCTTTAATCCTTTTGTCATCATCTTGTTTTTTTATTGTTTGTTATGATCTTTTCTCCTTCTCAGTATTTTAACAATGCGGCGGTATACAATTTCTGCCAAATTCCATTCATACCCGTCAAAGTTGCTTGTGTTATTAAACTGGATAACAACAGTGTCGATGTCTTTGTGGTATTCGGCAATACTTTGATAGCCAACCAGCAGTCCTGTATGTTGGTATACATAAACGGAGGAATAGATTTCCTGTTCCCCTTCGTTAAAAACGGAGCCCTCGTTTAATGCTCTCACGAAGCTACCCACATCCTGAGCAGTAGCCAGCATTAAACCTGTGTGTTGATACTTAAAATCTTCATCAAGGTCACCATAATAGCCACTCATCACCTCGTCGATATCCACTTCACTTAGCGAGCCGAAAGTGTTTTTCAGCCCAAGCGGGTTCAAAATTTCCTCTCTGATGTATTGCTGGTGGGGGTAGCCTAATGTTTTATCAATGAGGTCCTCAATCAACATATAATTGGTATTTGAATAAGCATAAGCTTCATCTGGTTCAAAGAGGGCGGGTAAATCCAGTGCATATTCCAGTGTTTCCTGTCGGCTGTCTGGTGGTTTTGTCCAGTAAGCAGGATGGTCAACAAAATTGGGAATGCCGCTTCGATGCTGAAGCATCATTCTCAAGGTTATTTTTTCTGAATTTTCAATGCGTCCTGTAAGTTCCGGGAAGTAATCAGCCAGTGTTTTATCCAGGGACAAACGTCCTGCTTTTACCAGTTTTACCGTCGCAACAGCGATGTATAACTTGGTAATGCTGGCAATTTTGAATAGGGCTTGCGGGTAGGCAGGGATTTTGTTTTTTCGGTCGTGCCATCCTGCGGCATAAAATTCAGGTGGCTTCCCGCCCTGGTCCACATAAACTATCATTCCATCAAAGCCATGATCAATGGCTTCGTTTACTTGTTCCTGCACCGTATCAGGCAGTGGTAAAATCCATGCCTTCACCAAAACCCAGGGCACGAACCACAACGAAGCGATGCTAGCAAAAATGAATAGTATTCGGAATAGTTGTTTTGTTTGTTTCTTCGTCATAATTTCCAGACTAAATGCTATCGGGACTTCAATGCAGCGTGCATACAACAAGGGCTCAATTGAGAGTTTAGCGTTAGCAGTTGTATCAGCTTCTTAATTCTTCCATATCTGCGATAATTTCATCCAGTTTTCTTAGTGCACTTCCATAAACAAGCTTTAAATCCCAATTGTATATTCTTCCTCCAAGGTAAGAGAACAATGCCATCATTAAAACCACGCCAAGGATAATAATCAGCGGTACACCAAAAATAAGGCCACTGCCGGGATCGTTAACAATCAACTTATGCGTTATGAGCTCACCCAATTGTCTTCCGTTAATATGGTAATGCCAAAAGCCAAGCACAAACGATAAAAAGAACAAAGGATAATAGCATCTGGCCATTGTTCTGTTTACGCGCATTTGTTGCCTCATCCAGTTGTCAAATGCTTTGATATAATGATAACTGCTTTGGCTCTTATCGATGTTGTTTAACCCTCTGGAAAGCCTTTTGTTCACTATGGCGATGGCACTTAATGTCAAAAAAAAGCCTGTTCCCATAAATGGAATCCCAATTAAAAAAGAAATCACCAAAAACAGGAAGGCCCCTGCAACGATTGCATTCAGATTCATCCTGAACATTCGTTTAAACTTATCGATTAAATGTATCGATTTTTGATTGTACAGCTTATTCAGCTTTGGAGCAATCAATGCATCGCTATTTAAAAACCCTTGTTTCCATATTGATTCAATCGACTTTTCCATCTAATAATTTTTTTAATCGTTCTTTTATCCTTTTGACGCGTACCCCGATGTTGTTTGGGTTTGTACCAGTAATTTCAGCTATTTCTTTGTAAGACCTTTCTTCAAGATAGAGTAAAATCACCCCTCTGTCGACTTCAGACAAACGTTTAATGGCAGCATATAACTGATTGAGGGCTTCGTCTGAAAATGCAGGGCTATTTTCTGCCAATTCGTTTGGCAGGAAGTCAGAAGTAAAATACAGCTGATTATTTTTCTTTTTTTTCAGCATGGTCATACTCACATTCAATGCCAGCCGATACACCCAGGTAGACCATTCAGCCTGCCCCCGGAAGTTATTTCTGCTTTTCCAAATTTGTAAGCACACCTCCTGATAGTAATCTTCGAAATCTTCCTGCGAATTGGTATAGGCTCTGCATATCTTTATGATGATTGCAGAATAAGGCGCTATCGATATGGCATAAAAGTCGTTCGTCAAGTTTTCCTGTTTTAGTTTATCCGATCAGGTTTCCCGCTGCCCTGGCCTGAGCTTCCATATTAGTAGCAATAATTATTGCAATGAAGGTTCCTGCTGAAATGCCAAGTGAAATACCCAAAGAACGCTCCAGACCTGAAAGAAATAGAATTCCAAGGAGTAAGCCTGCAGAAGCTCCAATGGTGATACCCCTGATGATGTAGTCACCTTTGCTAATGATCGAAAAAGTTTCCTCCAGATATTTTTTTAACTGTTGAAGCGCTTTTTTAAAATGCTTTTTCCTGTTTGTTAAGGTACGGTTTAATTCAAGAGCGTCAAGTCTTTTCTCCAGCGATTCAACTTCAGATTCCGTTAAGTTCCTTTTTTCCAGATTGGTAAGTATCTTCATGAAATCCTGGTACACCTTTATTTCCGACTTGTTAGTCGTCTCAGCTGTTAAACGCCTGAAAAGGTTAATCGCATTTTTAAGTGTCATCATTTTAATCTTTTCTTGTTTAGTGGTCAATGGCCGGAAATATTACACGCTCTCATGATATTTTTTTTCGAAAACTTTATTGACAGGTGATTTTGCCTTGAATCTACCCAACAGCGGGTGTAGTTCATTTCTGGTGCAACCTGGAGTAATCAACTCCATTTCATTCTGATGAATGTTGTTTCATAATCCAAGCATTGAACAGAAGGTAGAATTGTTCTATTGCTTACTATTGTTTCTATTGTGGTTTTTTTAAGTACTTAAGTGCTTCTGAGAGTCGGAACTAATTCTGCTTCGCTCCGTTGATTTTCAATTCCGACTCGCCGAATACAATCCGAATGTTACAAACGACTATTTGAAAAAGAAAAAGGCTGTCATGCTTGCCGAAGTGCCTGTATTCATTTACAATGCGCGAGTCGGAACTCGCGCCTCCCGACACTGCAATAATCAACGGAAGTAACTTTAAAGGAACCTAAAAACCGAAATAGTAACAATCGAAAGCAAGCGGAAGCGGTTGAAGACAATGGTCCTAATGAGTATGACCGCAACTGGCTTTCTTATGCACTCATGAACTTATCGCATTGAAACAATGATTTATTGGTTCAGTTCAAAACGCTGCAGGTACCATTGTCCGTCGGTGGTGTAGGGGTTCATTTCGTCACGGGTGATCAGGAAAGCCTGATTGCCTTCGGCCGAAAGAAAGGCAAAATAAACATACAGCTCTTTATTGTTCATATTTCCGGGGTCGATATTTTTCACAACACCGTAACTTTCGAGATCGAGCAAGGCGGCATACGAATCGCCCGCCGGATGCTGATAGCCATCGCTGATGGTAAGCAGTGCCTGGTTGGTAGTGGTACATTCATCGGCCCAATGAATGGCTGAAAAGCTTTCCTCGATGGTTCCGTAACGGATTACGAAGTCACTGGCGCTAAAGTCGAATTTAAAAATGTTTTTAGAAGCCGTAAGGGCCTGGGTCCCGTTTTTTATTAGCCACATTTTGCCTCCCGAATCATGTCGTTTGGTATCGGCATCCTGGCTGGTTATAGTGTCATTTTGATAATTAATCAGGACGGTCGTGCTGGGTGATAAGTTGGAGGGAATACCCAAAAGGAGCTTGCGCCCCGGAACTTTATACAGCGAGCTTTTTTCCCTGATCGTATTGTCATCGGGCTGGGCAGGTATTATATTCCCATTGTTACCGTTTAAGGCCAGCAAATTGTTGTTGTATTCGTAGTTGTCGGAACTGATGTAATACCAGCCGTTTTCTCCAATGGCTGTTCCAAAGGGGATGAAGGGCAACTCGTATGTTTGGCTGATTTTACTTTCCCCAAGATCGACAATAGCCACTTCGGCAACGGTATAGGCCAGAATGACTTGGCTTTCATCTTCTGAAACATTCATGCCTGCAGGTTTTCGGGGCAGTTCAATGTGCTGTTGTTGTTCATCGTTCAGATTGATGATGCTGAGCCTGTTGGGCGATTGGCTAAGCAGTAAAAGGCGGTCGCTTTGTTTAAGATAACGGGCTGCAACAACATGACCTTCGATCAGCTCAGTAGTGTGTTGAGCCTGCTCATTGACCTCCAT
The DNA here is from genome assembly GCF_050433125.1 of Roseimarinus sediminis. Lineage (NCBI taxonomy): Bacteria > Pseudomonadati > Bacteroidota > Bacteroidia > Marinilabiliales > Prolixibacteraceae > Roseimarinus > Roseimarinus sediminis. The sequence goes on from NZ_JBNPXV010000002.1 coordinate 290,619, forward strand.
GCTGACTTCGAACTCGACGATGTTTGCCGGATTTCCATCAAGCGCAATGCGCACGTATCCATAATATGAGCCATTGGGTTTCTCAATTCTGTTGACCACAAAATACATGTCGTAACTGCTGTGGGCTGCTATGGTGCCGCTGTATGCAGCAGTACTGAGCCAGTCGGGGAGCGATTCGATGTTCCAGCTAATCTGATGACTGCCATTGTTGTTCATCGCGACGCTGCGTTCGGAGGTTGTACCAAAATGCAAGGATGACGGATTGAAAGCAACAGCATAGTCTTCGGGCAATTCATTCCTTTCGGGCACTTTCACCGTGTAACTGATGGCTTCATTGTTCTCGAGAAGCAAGACCAACTGGCCTTCAATTCCTCCCTGGTTGCGCCAGTCGTTAATATCGTATGAAGACCAAAAAGTAAAAATGGTGGATCCCTCTTTGAAATCACCAGTCATTGATGAGGGACGCATAAAGTAGGGATATTGAAAAACAGCGTAGGGAATGTTGTCTGAGCTGTTGAGGCGGAGCGTAACACTTTTGCTTACATCGGGCTGTTCGATGAAGATGGTATCCTCACCGGTTTGTGTGATCTGAGGTGTATCGTTCAGAAAGTTATCAGAACAGGCATAGTTTATTATCAGCACGATAGCAATGAGAAGCAGGTGATTTTTTTGCATGATGATCAGAAATGATAGGTTAAACCGGCTTTTACATAGGCCCTTGAGAGCGATTCATACTGGTCGCTGCTTAGTTCACTTCGCTGACTGGAATAGGGTGTGCTTACTTTCAGATTTTTGAGCACGGCAGCAAAAAGTCCGCCCGTTACATCGAGCGAGAGGGCTGGTGTTATTCGAAAGGCATAAGCCAACTGTGAATAGTAGGCAGGAGCAAGGCCCTGGATCAGTACCGGGGAATGTGCCAATATCAGTTGATTGCGGTAGCTGACCAATCCGGTACCGGCTTCAAGCGAAATGGCCGACTTCCGTTTTGCTCCCATGGTAAAGGTATGTCGTAGCCCATAGGCATAATAGTTGGTATAAATTTTTTCCTCAAATGTTCCGTTCACTTTATGAATGCCATCGTCTACATTGATTTGTGCTGATTCTGCAAGGCTGTGATTGAACATGTTCTGGTAGCTTATACCCATCGAAAGCTGATAGCCACGTATAGTAAACAGCTGGTATTGTAAGGCGATACTGTTGACTAAAGTAGAACGAAGTTCTTGATAGTAGCGTCTGGCAGGATCGTAATCGAAACCTAATACAATAAGCTGATGCATGGCTTCGGTACTGCTTGCAAGCAGTGAACCATAACCACTTTGCAGCTGAACGCTGAATTTGCTTTTATCGTTGTTTTCCTGATAGAGCGCTTTTTCATTATAACTTTTCTCAGCCAGAGAACGATCGGCAGGCTTCATCTGATTGAACTGCCTGATGTTGCCCAGACTTTCGGTCGAAAAGTGTACGGCATCGATCTGCTTTTGTGAATAAGTACCAGTGGTAGTAATCCCTTTTGTGACGATTTCGAAGGTCAGGCTGTCGCCATCGATTGCTGTGATTTTACAGTCGATGGTGTCCTTGTTTTGTGTGATTATTTTGTCCTGTGCACTGAGGGTTTGAAGCAAAAACATTGCAAAAATCAGCAGACAATTGATCTTTCGCATGAGGTGGTCTTTTAGCTTAGTTGTTTGGTTTTCTTTCAACAAAGATAAAATTTGTATTATATAAGTGGGAATAATGGTTAAATAAAATTGAAAGTGTTAATTGAAGGAAGAAGTTAAAAAGGAAAAAGTTATTAAGTGTCAGAGGAAAAAGTCATAAGTCAAAGGGGAAAGGTGGGAGACAGCAGACGAAAGATTGCAAGAGACCGGTTGATTTGTTTAATATACCTGTGTCAGTCTATCTTTCGTCTTCTCATTGGTTCAGATAAAACAAGCTGGTGATTATTTCATTTAAGCTTTGCATTCGCTTTCTGTCCACCCTCGTGATAAAAATAGAAGCCACTCACTTTATTCCGACAATAAGGTGATCCCTGTAAGCCTGGCTCCGTTGCTTTTCAAGAAGGCATAGCTTAGTTTATCGGCTTTGCAGTCAATAAATTCAAGCTGTTTCATTTTCTTGTTGTTCTTAAAGAAAGTGTTTATTAGGGTCACATTCAGGAATTTAACTTTATTAAATCCACAGTTTATAAAAGAGCATTCATTCAATGTGCCTTCGAAAATCAGATCGCCAAAATAGGTGTCTGTGAAAGTGGTGCGATTCCACAAAACATTTGTAAGTGTATTTTTCTCCAACCCACCCGATTTAACTTTAGCTCCTGTGAAATCGGCTCCCGTGAAGTCGCAGTTTTTTATATAAGTTCCCTTAAATTCAGTTTCTTTCAGCAAACAATTATTAAAATGATTATTTGCCAGATTCGAGTTCTGTATATGGCTTTTACTAAGGTCGGAGTCTGAGAAGTCGCATTGATCTACATTGTTATATTTTAGTAGCAGTCCCGACATTTCTGAACCAATAAACTGACAATGCAGCATATTTGATGAACTGAATTTTTCGTGCAGGTTTTTTAAGCCTGAAAAATCACTGTCCACCAGATTCAACTTAGACATATCCCATGCAGGATTTTTCTTTTGTTTCCCGTCTGACAATTCTGCAGATTGATTTTCCAATGTTTCTATGGATGATGACCCGCCAACTGCAGATTGGAAGTTTTCTGAAAAATAGTTGAGGTCAACTTCAAAGATTTCAGCCAGCCGGTTAAGGGTTATGATGTCTGGCATTGATTCTCCGCGTTCCCATTTGCCAACTGCCTGCGAACTGATAAATAGTTGTTGAGCAAGTTCTGCCTGCGAAATTCCAATTCGCTTTCGTGCTTCGGCAATTTTATTGCCAATTTTTTTCGTTTCTAACATCCGTGCAATTTTAAAATTTGTGATGAAACAAAGGTATTTAGCTACATGGCCTGAATCAAAAATAAAACTGTTACTATTGGTTGTAAATGCACTACTTCCTGTTGTTTTTGGCTACCATTGGTAGTATCAATATAATTCTGATCCTTTTTGTTCTTCAATGGTTCTTTTCAAGACAACAGAAAGCACTCATCATGTTTATTTTGATGCAGGGTTCGCACGGCTGGATCATTGGGCAGATTGATACAGCCATTTGGATAAATGCTTAGGAATGATGGCTCTTTCGACTGATTAAGACCTTCGTTGCTGAACAGGACAAAGCAAGAGGCAGCTTATTTCAATATCTTTTCGAGCAGTTTAAAATACTTAAAAGGCACGTACTTTAAGGGCAGGTCGAATGCCGTGGGCGTTGTTACAATCGAACGCTGATTGCTGAAAGCCAGAAAGCTCTCGTGCCCGTGGTATTTTCCCGTACCGCTGTTGCCTACACCGCCGAAAGGCAGATGATGGTTGGCAATGTGCATCAGCGTATCGTTGATACAGCCCCCGCCCGAGGTGCTTTTCGAAAGAACTTCTTTGGCCTTTTTGTTTTTGCCAAAGTAATAAAAGGCCAGTGGTTTTTCATTGGCATTGATGTAGGCAAGGGCTTCATCGAGGTGCTTGTAGGTCATCACCGGCAGGATGGGGCCAAAAATTTCGTCCTGCATAAGCAGAAAATCAGGCTGCACCTCGTCGATAATGGTCGGAGCAATGTAACGTTGTTGCCTGTCAACTTCGCCGCCGGTATGTATATGCCCCTGTTTGAGAAGTTCTGTGAGCCGGTCCATGGCCCTTTCGCTCACGATGCGCGGATAGTAACGGCTTTCTTTGATATTTTCGCCATACATCAGGCGGATGTTTTGAGCCATTTTGTCGAGCAGTTCGTTTTTAAGCGAATGATGCACCAGCAGGAAGTCGGGAGCAATGCAGGTTTGTCCGGCGTTGATTAGTTTACCCCAGACGATGCGTTTTGCAGCTAGGTTGATATTGGCCCCGGCATCGACGATGCAGGGACTTTTACCTCCCAGTTCAAGCACTACGGGCGTTAAATATTTCGATGCTGCCTCCATCACAATTTTTCCAAGTTGAGGGCTTCCGGTAAAGAAGATGATGTCGAAACGCCGGGAAAGGAGGCGGGTGTTGGTTTCCCTTCGGCCCTGAACAACCGTGATGTATTCGGCAGGAAAATAAGCTGCAAGCATTTCTTCGATGATTTTGGCAGTGGCCGGTGCATCGGGTGAAGGCTTCAGCATACTGCAACAACCAGCAGAGATGGCTCCTACCAGCGGATTAAGCAGCAGTTGAAAGGGGTAATTCCAGGGAGCCACAATTAAAGCCACGCCAAGCGCTTCGTAGTGTATTTTACTTTTCGAAGGCCACAAATGCAAAGGGCTTTTTACCTTTTTGGGACGTGCCCATTGCTTTAGCTTCTTCAGGTGATAATCGATTTCGCCGCTTACAATGCTGATTTCGGTGAGATAGGCCTCTTCGGCCGATTTATGCAGATCGGCCCATAGGGCTGCTTCAATTTTTTCGCGGTACTGAAGGATGGCTTTTTTGAGTTGGCGCAATTGTTCCCGACGGAAACTGACCGAACGGGTTGCATTGCTGGAAAAATAAGCCCGTTGTTTTTCCAGTTTTTCAATTATTTGGTTTTCAGCAGTGTCGTTCATTGTGGTTGATTTTCTTGTTACGTCCTGTAAAATGATCCATGGTACTGTAAATACCGAATACTTTATCAATGAGCCAGTCGAAAGCACTGATGGGCAAAAGAGCCTGACTAATCCGTGTTAAGCGATAGATATAGCCCGGTAGGGTGAGCAGCTTTTTATCTTTCTGTATGGCCCTTACAATGGCAGCAGCTGCTTTTTCAGGATCGAGAATGGGGATTCGCGACTGTACACCATCGAACATTCCGGTGTTGATATAATAGGGCAAAATGCTTGTTACAGCCACCTTCTTCTTCAGCTTTATCATTTCAATCCGCAAACTGTCGGACCAGCCAATCAGGGCCCACTTGCTGGCGGCATAAACCGCCATGCGCGGGTTGGCAACTATTCCGGCCGATGAGGCGATGTTGCAGATGTGACCAGCGTTTTGCTGCATCATGTCGGGTAAAAACGCGTTGCACACCAGCATGGGGGCCAATGTGTTGATGTCGAGTGTCCGGCTAATATCGGTCGTGCTGTGTTCGTGAAAATATTTTCCAACCACAATGCCGGCGTTGTTAACAAGGACGTCGACTGTTCCCTTTTCTTTTTTTACCTTCAGCGCACTTTCCTTCACCTGGTCTTCTGAGGAAACATCGACCCGGTAGGCTGTAAGGTCACCCAAAGGAGAAAGTTCCCTAAGGGTTTCATCAATATTTTGTTGACTAAGATCCCAAATAATGACCGTCGAATTTTTTTCGAGAAACATACGGGCCATTATTTTACCGATACCCGATGCTCCGCCTGTAATCAGAATGTTTTTGTTTTGTAGCACTTTCATGGTGTTGCCTGGTTTTTTAAACAGTTCTAAATTTAAAGGAAGTAAACATCTTTTCAAAACAAAAAATCCTGCACCGATGGGAGCAGGATTTTTAATGGGTGTTGTAAATTAATTATTTTACTGGATCGACACCTTCGGTGGTCATTTGTACCCGCTTCATGGTGCCGTCGGGATTGTAATAAAGATAGTCGATGCACACCGAGCGGCGAAAGCTTGCTCCGTGGGGAACGATGCTGCCATTGTGGTAAACAAAGTAATCCCTGCCTTTGAATTCAATAATTGACTGATGATTGGTATTGCTGTTTCCGGCCACCTCGTTGAGGATGCCTTTGAATTCCCAGGGGCCACCCGGACTTTTACTCATGGCATAAGCGGTTTTTTCGGGAAACTGATAGGCATAGCTCAGGTAATACCAGTCGCCTTTTTTGTGGATGTAGGGTGCCTCGGTGAAATTGGGCAGGCCGTCGACTTTATGGATGGGACCTTCGAAGTCGATCATGTTTTCCTTCAATTTCACATAGTAGCATTGGGTGTTGCCCCAGTACAACCAGGCCTGCCCTTCGTCGTCGACATAACAGCTAGGGTCGATGTCGTCCCAGCTGATGGAAACATCGGTGGTCATGTCGTTGGTGATGATGGCTGATCCGCGGGCATCGCGAAAGGGGCCAAGTGGAGAATCGGAAACGGCCACCCCGATTGATTTTCCGTGAATGCTTTTGTGCTCCACAGTAACATACCACCAAAATTTTCCGTCGTGTTCAACTACTTCGGAAGCCCAGGCAGCGCCACTGGCCCAGTCGAAAGTAGCAGTAACCCCCACGGCTGCTTCTTCGGTCCAGTTCACCATATCGTTTGACGAGTAGATGAGCCATTCATTCATTACATAACGGTTTTGGTTGGGCGGACATTCGTCGTGGCCCACATACAGGTATACTTTATCGTTGTGTACAATGGCTGCCGGGTCGGCAGTGTATTTGTCCTTAATTACCGGATTACCTTCCTTCACCGTCACCTGTGCCGTGACTGAAAGCTGCGCAGTCATCAACACGAGCAGCATGCATACCATCATTTTGTTTGTCATTGTTGTATCTGTTTTAATTGATTGATTTGATTTTAAGTTGTTCACCCGCCCTGGCGTCCCAAATATAATCATAAACTTCGGGAACTGCAGGTGGCTGTATGCTTTCATCACCTGCAAAAACAGGCAAAGCAACAGTGGTCATTTCCAATAGATGGTTCGACGGTTTTTGCCTTTGTTCCAGGGGGCTTGCTTCGGGAATTTCAAGCGGCGTATAGCTGCGAATGATGCACTGGCCGCCAATTGTTGAGCTGATGACGGCTTCCTGTATTATTCCGTCGTTCCATTCCATATCGACCACAAAACCACCGCGGGCCCTTAGTCCGCTTACCCTGCCTTCGTTCCATGTATCGGGCAGGGCAGGGAGCAGGTGAATCGTTCCGGCATGGCTTTGCAGCAACATTTCAGCAATGCCCGCTGTAAGTCCGAAATTACCATCGATCTGGAAGGGCGGGTGGGCATCGAAGAGATTGAGGTAGAGCCCTCCACCGTGATGTTCAATGCTGTCGAAGCCTACCGGTTGAAAAAGATGGTTAATGATGGTAAGGGCGTGGTTGCCATCGAGCAAACGGGCCCATAGGTTGGTTTTCCATCCCATCGACCAGCCGGTGGCTCCATCGCCCCGGCGGAGCATCGAATTGCGGGCAGCACAAAATAATTCAGGAGTATCCCATGGATTGATTTGGTTCGAAGGGTGTAAGCCGTAAAGATGGGTCAGGTGACGGTGTTTGGGTTCCGTCTCTTCAAAATCGAGGTTCCATTCCTGAATACGGTAGGATGTACTGATTCTGAAGGGTTGAAGCTGTGGAAGCAGGGTGTCGATGCGGGTTTGGAAGGCCGGATCGGTGTCGAGGATGCGTGCCGCTTTCAGACAGTTGCCAAGCAGTTCGTTGGTCATGGCAAGGTCGCCGCCCGGACCGGGGCATACCGAGGCACTCTTGCCGCTTGAAGGATCGATGAAAGCATTTTCGGGCGAGGTGCCAAACATGGTTTCATAATGGCCGTCGGCATTTTGATGCAACATGCCCAACACGAATTCGGCAGCATCTTTCATTATCGGATAGGCTTCTTTCAAAAAATCGGTGTCGCCGCTGAAAAGGTAATGTTCGTATAGATGGCTGCAATACCAGGCAGCACCCATGCTCCAGTGGGCCCATTTGGGATCGCCGGTTCCATAGTCGCCAACAGGGGCACTGTGCGCCCAGATGTCGCCATTGTGATGGGCAACCCAGCCTTTGAGTCCGTAATTGACCCGTGCCGTTTCTTTCCCATTGATCGAAGCAGCTTTAATGAGCCTGAACAGTGGGCCGGTAAGTTCGGGCAGGTTACAGGCTTCGGCCGGCCAGTAATTCATTTGAACATTGATGTTTTGGGTATAGTTGGCACTCCAGGGTGGCCGAACATTTTGCGACCAGATGCCCTGCAGGTTGGCGGGCTGACTGCCCTGACGCGAACTGGAAATAAGCAGGTAACGACCATAGTTAAACAGGAGACTCACCAAATTGGGATCGTGATTGTTGCGATAGCTGACCAGGCGCTGGTCGCTTGGAATTTTCCTGTTTTCAGCTTTCCCGCCCAGTTTCAGTTGTACCCTGTTGTACAGGTTCTGGTAATCGTCGAGGTGGTTTTTTTTCAGTTGTTTGTAGTTGAGCTGTTCGACATGCTTCATTTGTTTGCGGGCCAGTTCTTCATCGTCTTTGCCTTCGAGACCGGCCGACTTAAAGCGTCCGTTAAAGCTGGTGGCCGAAGTAAGCAACAGGGTGACCCTGCCGGCATTGCGGATGAAAAGCGAATCGGAGTGAAAAGCAACTTCGCCCTGATCGGTCAAGGCTTTCAGGCATACGGTGGCTTCCATGCCTTCGCCGTCCCAGCTGTCGTAAATGACGGCCTCGTCGGGTGTGAATCCACCCCGATAGCTGGGCTCAACGTGCATGGGAGCTTTCACTTTCAATTCGAGCAGTCCGTCGTGGTAATTTACCTTGTGCATCAGTTGGCTGGTGAAGGTGAGGGCCAGGTTAAGCGGTTCATTGCCCCTGGCTTCGAAGTTGAATACCATGGCCTGATCGGGAAAGCTGCTGAAATGTTCGCGGCTGAAACTTGTTTCATTGCTTTGATAACACACGCTTGAAATGGCTTGCGAAAGGTCAAGGTCGCGCTGGTAGTTGTCAATGTCGCGATGTTGAAAGTTCAGTAGCAGGTCGCCCAGCGGCTGGTAGCTCTGGGTAAACGGACCCTGCATGTTCCGCAGCATTTGGTGCGCCTGATGATATAAGCCTTGCTCCAACAACTGCTTGACGTCGTCGATGTAGTTGATGGCATCGGGGTTGTTTCCATCTTTGGGATAGCCCGACCAAAGTTCATCGTGGTTGAGGCGGATGATTTCTTTTTTCGGATCTCCGTAAATCATGGCTCCAAAGCTGCCATTCCCGATGGGAAGCGCATCGGTCCATTCCCTGGCCGGCTGTTGGTACCACAAGCGTGATGATTCGGGGCTTTCGTTTTGCCGGCAGCCGGCGCTCAGCAGCATAATGATCAAAAGTAGAAGGGATACAGTGAAACAGGAGGTCCTGAATTTCATGCTTACAGGTTTTGGTTATCGTGTTAGCTAAAATAAGGAAAGCAGCTAAGAAATGAAAATTACATGTTGAGCTGGTCTGCCGCCTGCGGTTTGTGTTGCCGGCTTTCTGTATTTGCGTTGTACATGCAGAGCGCCCGTCAGTGGCTTAATTTGTTGTTCCTTATGTAAAGGGAAGGCTGTTGCTGAAGGGCAAGCAACTTTCTCCCGGTTTAGAAAGTCTGCTGTAAGTTTGCACGGGATCTTCTCACTGGTAAGAAAGTCTGCTGACATGGTGCACCAGCAAAGCGCCAAAGCACAACGAGCTTTATTATGCAGGAAGCTTTCACCTGTACCGGAGAACCAATGCTTAGTGGCAGATCTTCTTTCTGCTATTGGGGATAATAGATCAGCGGAATGGGTGCTTCGGGCATGTCGTGTCCCAGGAAAAAGCCGGTGTGTGGCGGCTGGTTGTAGGCCACATTTTGCCAGGCAATGCTCAGTCGGTAAAGCGGATCGTGCATCAGGGTGTACAGGCGCCTTTCGGTAGGAATGGTTGTGGTATATATGCGCAGTGCCTTGTTGTCGTTGGTGCGCCATATCACTTCTTCACGCCAGTCGCCCAGCAGGTCGGCACTCAGGTTGGGATTGGCCTTGGTCCAGTTGATTGAATTGCACTCTTCGGCAGTGAAAAGCCTCCCTACACCGTATTTGTCGATACGATTGCGGTCGAGCAGTTCGCGCAGTTCGTCACCATCCCACCATACTAAAAAGTTATACGACTGAGGGCGGCCTTCGATGGCTTCGCCTTTCACATTATAGGGTCCTAATCCGCTGATGGCCCATGCTTCGGCACCCCTGTGTCCGGCTGTTATGTCGGCCATTACACCGCGGCCCACATCGTCGGGACTGGGATATTCCCAGATCATTTCGCCGGTGGCTGCATCGCGGAAGGAAACACCGGGTGCACCGGGGCCTTTGGCCTCGTGGGGCATGAAGAATTCGAGACCGGGACGGTCGGGATCAAAGTCGCTCAGGTGACCGGCATCGCCATGGCCCATGCCGGTAGAGTAGAGACCGCTTCCGTCGTTATTGATGGCACAGGCACCGTACATAATTTCATCGCAGCCGTCGTTGTCGACATCGCCCACGGCCAGGTTGTGGTTGCCCTGACCGGCATACGCTTCATTGCCGGGGGCATTGCTGTCGAAGGTCCATACATGACTGATTTGTCCGTCGCGATAATTCCAGGCGGCGAGTACGGTGCGCGTATAATAACCACGTGCCATTACCAGGCTGGGGCGCTTGCCGTCGAGATAAGCCACGCAGGCCAGAAAGCGGTCTGAGCGGTTGCCATAGCCATCGCCCCAGGTTTCATTCAGTTTTCGGGGATCGTATTCGGTACTGCCCTCTAAACGTGCAGGCAGGTAATAGGTGGTAGCCAGTTCCCGGCCTGTTTTTCCATCAAAAACGCTAAGGTATTCAGGCCCCGAAAGTATTCGGCCTTCAATTCGTCCGCCAGCCAAACGATAATCGGCCTGATCGTCGTCGTTTTTGGCAGGCCCCTGGCTCAGAAATTCACCTTTCCCATCCCTGGTGCCCGGAGCTGTTTTGCATGCAATTTCGGCAATGCCGTCACCATCGAGATCGTATACCATGAACTGGGTGTAGTGGGCTCCTTCACGGATGTTTTTCCCCAGGTTGATTTCCCACATAAGGGTTCCGTCAAGCTGATAGGCCTGCAATATGGGCTCGTCGGTAAATCCTGCATGAGAATTGTCGCGGCCACGACCATTTACATGTAGTATAATTTCATATTGTCCGTCGCCGTTGAGGTCGCCTGCCGAAGCATCGCCCGGAGCATAGCCTTCAGGCAATTGAAGCGGAAGCTCAAGGTAGTTGTCGTTCCATACTTTTACCTTCTGTTTCTCGTTGATTTCTTGTCCATCAACTACCGGTTTGATTTGGTAAACCGATTGCAGCGTGCCATCGGGATCGGTATAGTTGGAAGCACCTGTGGCAGGAATACCGGCTATTTTTTCCCTGTCGCGATAAATGTTGAAAGCGGTATTTTCCATTTCGGTAGCCAGGATACGCCAGCTTAGAAATACACCCTTTTCGGTTTTTATGGCCAGTAGTCCTCTGTCGAGCTTTTCCATCTGGCGTTGTGCGCCGGCCACGAAACTTGTTGCCAGTATGATCGTTAGCAGGAGTAAGCTTTTTACTTTGTAATTGTTTTTCATCATAGTGTTTTTTGTAACAGACCGCCTGTTCTTTAGGTTGTCATCCCCCCGGCTTCTCTTCATCAAGCCAGGCCTGATTAAGCAAAGTATCCGTGTAGTTGGATACCTGTTCATTGTAAAGGTTTATTGAAGGGCCTTCCTATTTTATTGATTTAATCAAAGATTCTTCAAAAGTAAGCCATTTCTCATATCCTTCATGATTCAAATGCAAGCCGTCGCTGGTGTATTCTTTTCGCAACAAGCCTTCATCGTCTGTAAACTGTGCATACAGGTTGATGAGGGTATAGTTTTCTTTAGCGGCATATTTCGTCAGCAGGGCATTTACCTTTAAGATGTCCTGTTTCAGAAATTCACGCCGGGTTGGTAAAATGGTGCGTACATAGATTTGGGTTTCGGGTGAATGGCGGTGAATTTTTTTGGTGATTTTTACGATGTTTCGGGCTACATACCGGGCCGACGGAACGATTTTATAGTATTGAAGACTTGAACGGGCATCCTGATCATGATGCAGGTTATAAAGGTCGTTAATGCCAATCAGAATCAATACGGCCCTGGGTTGAGAATGGGTGATCTCATCCAGCCGCTTGAGTACACCATCGGTCACATCGCCCGAGATACCGCGGTTGCGGATGTGTTCGACTCCAAATTTTTCACTCCAGTCACCCCCTTTTTCGGTAATGCTGTTGCCAATAAACACCATTTCGTTTTCCTGCAGCGGATAGTTCATGAATTCAGTAATCCGCTTTTTATAATGCACACGGGTCCAATTGTTGTGATACTTTGAAACTACTTCTCCTGTGGGGTATAAAGTTTTTTGCTTTGCATGAACGAATTGGCCGATGGCAGTTAAGCAGAAAAGCAGCATGAGACAGGGAAGGTAGTATATGGCTTTCATCTTATTTATTCGATTGGATAGTTAAGGGCTGATCGTTTACGAAAAAACCTTCAACATTTTTGTGTTGGTGTTCGAAAGCCCGGATGCTATCGGCCATTACATTTTTCATACTGATGTTTTTTACCGGTTTTTCGGCTTGCGCGTCGATGTTTGAGATGAAACTGACACTTTTTGAGCTTACATTCTCAAGACGGATATCTGATAGGGAGGTCAGTTTCACCTCGTAGGTTGGAACAATGTCGCGCCACTGGTACAGTACATCGGTTTCGATGCCTAAAATACCGTTGGAGATGCTGCCTGCATTAATGTTGCTAATATGGATGTTTTTGACATAACCACCGCGACGTTCATTGGTTTTGATGAACACAAGGTGAAACATTTTTGCTCCATCGAGTACTTTACAATGATCGACAAAAACATTTTCGATACCTCCTGAGAGTTCGCTGCCAATGGCCACCAGCTGATGACCATTTTTGACGGTACAATTGCGCATTACCAGGTTTTTTGTGGGTGTATTCAGCCGCCATGCATCCTGGTTTCGACCTGACTTGATGGCGATGGCATCGTCGCCCTGGTCGAATACGCAGTTTTCGATTAGTATGTTTTGGCTCATTTCGGGATCGACCCCGTCGTTGTTATGGCCGTGTGCAAAAACATTGAGATTACGGATGATGATGTTTTTCGACAGATAAGGATGGATGGTCCAGAAAGGACTGTTTTCGATGGACACTCCTTCGAGCAGGATATTCTCACATCGATTAAACTGGATAAAATGGGGACGTAGGTTCGATGAATCGTTGGCCATTATCCGGTTTTCGACCGGCCGGTATTGGGCTGCTTCGTGATAGAGCCATTTCAGGCTGTTCATGTGAGCTGCCGGTCGGCCAAACCAGTTTCTCCAGGTATCCATTTGGGCTTTTAAGGTGCCATTTCCCGTGATGGCAATGTTCTGACATTGGTAGGCGTAAATGAGAGGAGAGTAGTTGTAACATTCAAGGCCTTCCCATGTTGTATGTACAGCCGGCAAATAATCTTCAGGATTATCGGAGAAGAGAAGGGTTGCTGCTTCTTCGAGGTGCAGGTTGACATTGCTTTTCAAATGAATTTTCTTGCTCAGCCATTCCCCGGGAGGAATTACTACTATCCCGCCTCCTTTTTTGTTCGCCTGATCGATGGCCCTTTCAATGGCCGTGGTGTTTTTCTCAATGTTCCCGGGTTGGGCGCCAAAATCGGTTATGACGTAGCGTTTTGCTTCTGAAAAGTCGGGAATGGTGATGGCCGGCATATCGAAAGGAGCTTCCACTTCGATGCTTTGTAGCGGTATTTTTGTGGTACACGAGGTAAATACGAAACCCAAAATTAAGATGAATGGAAAAAACTTGTTCATTGACAGGTTGGTTTTGTGTGCTATAATTTTTTAGTTGTTATGAATAGAATATCTGGCCTTGCAGGCACATTACATGATAAAGGTGCTTACTTCACCGTGCCCCAGATGTTGACCTCGCGCGAAGTCTGAAATTTCACATTTTCTAAAGTGATGTTGGTGACATAGCGGAGCACACTGGCTTCACGGGCATCTTCAATGAGCACATTTTTTAGTACAATGTCTGAGATTTCGGACTCACTGCTACCCAATAGGAATAGGGGGAAACGTGTTTTCCTGCAGTTGATGTTTTCGAGCCGGATGTTTTTAACCACCGGAACATATCCGTGTCCTTCACCTTCTTCATATACCATGTTTACTTTCAACAGGGTTTCTTCCACTTCGCCAACTTCAATATGGCGGGCATAAACGCCATCGATGGTTCCACCCCTGGCCGAATTGGTTTTCAGGCGGATGGCGCGGGTAAGGTTGGGACTGTCCATTTTACAGTCTTCGATGTAAATATTCCGCGCACCGGCTGAAATTTCGCTGCCAATTACCAGGCCTCCGTGTCCGTCTTTCATCTCGCAATTACGTACAATGATGTTTTCCGAGGGGCGGTTGATCCGCCGGCCGTCTTCATTTCTGCCCGACTTAATAGCAATGCAGTCGTCACCGGTGTTGAAAGTGCAGCCCTCGATGAGCACATTACGACAGCTTTCGGGATCGCAACCGTCGGAGTTGGGGCCATTGCTGTTGATCGTCAGATTCCTGATGCTTACATTTTCGCACAAAACCGGATGAATGACCCACATGGGGGAGTTGATGATGGTAAAATCCTGAAGGAGTACATTTTCGCAAAGGTAGGGCTGTACAAATTGCGGACGGAGGTAATGGCCTTCACCAAAAACACGTTCGGATACAGGTACTCCATTTTCGGCCATCGCGAAAAGGGCCTTGCGGTTTCCGGGGTCCTTCTGACTTGGCATTCCTTCGCTGTAACCATAGTCTGTTCCGCTGCTCCAGGGCCACCAATGTTCTTTGGATGCCTGTCCGTCAAGAAGGCCTTCACCGGTCACGGCAATGTTCTTTTCTTTGTAGGCATAGATCAATGGGGAATAATTCATGAGTTCGACCCCTTCCCAACGGGTAGCTACCACCGGAAGATAATCCCCGGGCCGGGTTGAGAACAGCAGGACGGCTCCCTTGCTGATGTGAAAGTTCACATTGCTTTTGAGATAGACAGGACCGGTCAAATAACGGCCTTCGGGCACCACCACACGACCACCGCCAGCATTACTACAGGCCTCGATGGCTGCTTTAAAAGCTGCCGTATTATCAAAACTTCCGTCACCAAGGGCACCGTAATCAGCTACCTGAAAATCGCGGTCAGGAAAAGCAGGTGGGTTGATTCGCTTCAAAATTTGTGCTGCATCGGACCAGGCATCATGGTTGCCATTTGCTGCCAGGTTGTCGTGCTTTGGCTTGCTGGTGCATGCTGAAAGAAGCACGACCAATGTTATAACTAGCATGTAAAAAACCGGATGGGATGGTGTAGAAACTTTCATTCTGAATATTTTAGCGTTGTTTTTCAAAATCATTCAAAGTTAAAGTTTTCATTCTTTTACAAAACGCTTAAAGTAAACATTCTTGCTGTCAGTTATTTTTAACAGATAAATGCCGGGCTGAAGCGCTCTGGTACTGATTGTTCTATTTTCGTTTAAGTCAGCAGTAAACACGCGCACTCCAGCAACAGAAAAAATCTCCCCATTTACTGATCCGGGTAGCGCATTGGCAAGAGTAAAGTGTAAGATGTCTTTTACCGGATTGGGATAAATATGGAGTTCATTGTGAAAAGCAGCTCCGGCTTTGGCTCCTGTACCAGTGGTGTTTTTTATGGCGGGTAGCTGAGCCGCCAGGTAGTCGCCATCGATGATCTGTTGCCTTAGTCCGGGGCCACTCCAGGCCACTGCCATGTGGTCGTCGCCTTCACCTTCCTTGTGCAGTGCTTCGATGTAATAGGCTGCACCGGCAGTTAGTTCAATTGTCACAGATGTCTGTTCGGGGTATTTGTCCCATTCTTCTCTTGCGGTTTCACCCGGTAGGTAAGCAAGACGTGAAAGCTTGGTTTTACTGGTATCGGCGCTAAGCCATAATTCAGCCTGCTCGTTGCCCGAGATATAAAACTGATAGCTTCCTGTTTGTATGGGATACAGGTAGCCGCTGATGCGTGAACCATAATGATCGGCCCATCCTTCAACCGGCAGTGTGAATTGGTCAATGGTCTGACTTCCATCAGGGCTTGAAGGAAAATTGCTGTTAGCAGTCAGATCATCGATTTTGTTGCCGGGGATGTTGGTCCACCATTCGCGAAGCACTGTGCCAACAGTTGTACCGCTTAATTTGATGTTGTCGAAACTTGCCGTGCATGTTGCAGCTGGATCACTGCTTGAAACAGCTATTCCGTAACAGGCAGCAGGATTAAATACAAGTTCGCTGGCACTGAGTTGTATCCAATTTGTACCATCATTCGAATAGGAAGCAGTGAAGGTATTTCCTTCGCGATTCATTTTTAACCAGCAGGGTAATTCTATACCGGGTTTATTAATCAGACTTGTAGTTCCTCCTTTTTCGGCACGGTACTGGAAATTCAGGCTTCCGCGAGAGGAAAAAGCAAGCAGGATGTTTTTTGCATCGTTTGCGGTGTTTTCTCTGATCATGATGCCGGCTTTTGAAAGCTGATTAATTTGATCGATTGAATTGATGAGGGCAACTATCTGGCCATCTCCCTGGATTGTTTGATACACCATGTGAAATTCGTCACGGGCTTGCGTAATGCCTGCACCGGCCGCCGTAATGAACAGACTGCTGTCGTTGGCAATTCCTGCCGAACCGTTTTTGATGGCCGGACCAATGTTCATTTCCTTCCAGGGGAAAGCCAGGGGTTGAAAAACCGATTCGGTTTTAAGCAAAGTGATGTCAGGTTCCGGAGCGCCGTCGGCAAAGTAGTAGCCCACATGTGCCGGCTGGTTGTAGCCAATGGCCTGGACTGCAATATTCATGCGATACACGGGGTCGTGCATCAGTGTGTAATTTTTTCTTTCGGTAGGAATGATGGTTGAGAACAGCAGAAATTCAGTGTTGTTACCATTCTTCCAGATGATTTCTTCACGCCAGTCGCCAAGAATGTCGGCCACCAGGTTGACATCGTTTTTCGAACCATGTATGGTTGATGCACCATAGTGGTAGCCGGTCATGAGGCGGCCATAAACACCATCGTAGAGGATGGTTCCGTCGCGCAGTTCCCTTTGTACGTCACCATCCCAGTATACCGGCTGATAATAGGGGTTCAGCTTGGTTGAAATTTCATTTCCCTTGCTGTCGTGGTTGGGAAAGCCAATGGCAACCACTTCGGAACCGCGGTAGGCCGGATCGACATCGGCGGCCCAGGCGCGCCCTATGTCACCTTCGTGTCGTTTTTCCCACAGTATTTCACCGGTGGCTGCATCGCGCATCGAAATGCCGTAAACATTGTTTTCGTGGGGTTGAAAGAATTCGAGGCCCGGATGATCGGGATCGTGATCGGCCAGGTGGTCGGCATCACCATGTCCCATGCCGGTTGAATAAAGCCCTTTCCCATCGTGATCGAAAGCGCAGGCACCATACATGAGTTCGTCGGAGCCATCGTTGTCAACATCGCCCACCGAAACGCTGTGGTTGCCCTGACCACGGTAGCGTTCGTTACCCGCCCACTCGCTGTCGAAGGTCCAGACATTTATTAATTCATTGTTTACCAATCGATAAGCCTGCAAGGCAATGCGGGTGTAGATACCCCGGCCATAAACAACGATCGGGCCATGTTCGCTGGTGTGCAATACTGCAGCTTTGATGGAGCTGGCACGATGTCCGTAGGAATCGCCCCATACGGCCTTCTGCTGGCTGAACGGCCCCAGCTCGGGCCAGTAGGGCACGGTGGTGATTTCTTTTCCACTTTCGCCGTCAAAAACCGATAAATAGGCCGGGTCGGTCAACAAATTACCCGATGAACGTTGAATGACCAGTGCATCGTTGTCGGTGGCAGCCGGGCCCTGGCTTAGATAAGCACCTGTTCCGTCTTTGGTTCCGGGTCCGGTTTTTGCCGTAAGCTCAGCTTTTCCGTCGCCATCGAGATCGTAGGCCAAAAACGACATCTTGTTGGTAGATACATTAGGGCCTCCTTCAATTCTCCACAGGCTGTTTCCCTCAAGATCAATTGCTTCCAGAAAGCTTTGGTCCGGACCGCTTTCCCATTCAAAAATGATTTCGTATTGTCCGTCTCCGTCAAGGTCGGCCACGGCAGCATCGCCGGGCACATACACGCGATTGTCTACAACAGGTGGCTGGGGGAGTGGAATGCGCTTGAAAGGAAAGTCGGGTGAATTGCCTCCGGCTTGTTGTTCCCATACCCGAGCCGCCATTGAGGCTTCCATCTCCTCCCCGTTGATAATGGGGATGACATGGTAGTAATCGTTGCTTGTTCCTTCCTGGTCGATGTAGTTGGTCGAAGTGACGACAGGTGATGTGTTGATTTTGTTGTTATTCCGGTAAATATTGAAACCAATGTCAACAGGCTCGGTACCCAGCATGCGCCACGAGAGGAAGACTCCTTCGTTAAGCTCCATGGCAACCAGCCCGCGGTTGAGGTATTCCATGGGGCGCTGGGCATAGCCCGTAAGGCTTATAATAATTGTAATAAAAATACCTGTTACGATTTGCTTTGTGAAGTATAATCTGTTCATGGGAATTGTTTCAGGTTTATGTTGCTTTTGCTTTAACAAATGTTGGCTTTAATAGCGCGCTTGTGCGCTGTTTTAGTTGTGTTATGGCTTTTGAAAGACTTCAATTTCTGCGATATTCAATCGACCAGCGTCTTTAAATTTACGTTCACGGGCCATCGAGTTGTTGGTCATTTCGGCCATGTTGAACTGACTTTTATGGAAGTCGGCTTCGCCAATCAGTCGAATTTTAAGCTGATCAATTTCAACAGGTTCTTTGAATTCTACATAATAGAAGCCAAGGTTGGGCGAGGTCATTCCGTTGAAAAGAACTTTGTCGCCTGCAGTAATTTCAATGGGGTAACTCGAAGTACGCCATCCACCCAGTTTTAAAGCGATTTCGCTAACCGGGGCTTTTCGTTCGAGCTGGTACTCGATCCAGGCGTTTTCTTTCCCGCCCTGGTTCGACCAGCTGGTGGTCTGGCGACCGTCGAAACTGTTTTGGGCTTCATTTTCGCGTGAGCCGGCTTTTACGCTGCTAATATTCACTTGTATGCGCGAAACTTTATAAGCCGGTGTTTGCGGTGTAGGACCTTTTTCAAGATAAACAGGCAGGCTTGCGGTCTGTTTGTATCCTGTCAGTCCATTTTCAACTTTTATGGGACTGCTGGTAAACGACAGTTCGGCAGGATTAAGTTGCGAAGCTACCGATCGTGCTGTGAGGCTTATTTTGCCAGCTTTGCTCAGCGAACGGATGGCTACACGGTTGATGCCTGCTTCGACCGGCAGGGTTTTCGAAAGGATGAAATTACCGGGGCCCTGGGCAATGCCTCCGCGCCATTCGGCAGGTCCGTCGAGTTCAAATTCGATCATGTCGAGGGCAGTGGGGCAGCGGTTTCCGTCTTTATCAACCACCTCCACATCAACCAATGCCACATCCAAACCATCGGCTGTGAGACCGCCGGGAGCTGTGTGCAGTGTGAGTTGTATGCTTTCGGGTTTGCCTGTAGTAGCTAAAGTGGCTGTATGTACCTGCTGATTATTTCGATCGTAGCTAATGGCCTTCAGCTCCCCGGCTTCCCATTTTACCTTGTTGAAGGTGAAAAGAAAACCGTGTTCCTTTTCGGCAAAACCTAAAGAACGACCGTTTAGTTTCAATTCTACTTTATCGGCCGACGAAACAACACTTACATCTTTTTTGAGTCCCGGGTGATAATTCCAGTGACCAATGATGTGTGCACCGTGTTTTTCCACATCGACCCAGCCATTCCACATAACCTGGTGAGCGTAAAAGGCATCCTTGGGCAGGCGCATGGCATCGACCTCGCCACTTAGGCGGTAGTTTTGAGTTCCCCGGTGGTGGGTGTTGGTTTCCGAAAATATGATGTTGACACCGCCCGAACTGACCCTGTTGCCGGTTCCGGGGCGTTCGCGGTAATATTCATACCAGCGTTTTACCACATTGCGGGCATATTCATCCATGTTTTGATTGTAGGCACTGGCATCCTGGCCTTTGTACAGCGGCCCCACGCCATGTTTGTGAAAGGGTTGGGTGTAGTTGTCCCAGTATTTTCGCAGGCCTTCGTCGCGCATGTATTCCATGGCCCAAACGGGCATGTTGTCGCTTTTGTTGATGTAAAGCATTTCACCGCCAAATTCCGACACCTTGCTGTCGAGCATTTCACGTGACCCGGCAGCCCTGCCTCCATAAGGATCGTACTGATCGCGAACCTCAATGAGTTCCTGCATGTGTTCTTCCGAAATACCTTCGTTTCCGCCTTCGTAAAACAAGATGCTGGGGTTGTTACGGTTGTAAATGATGGCATCGCGCATCACTTCAACCCGGTGTTCCCAGCGCCGCCCTGTTACGTCGCCTTCGGAGTCGCCTGCCGGCATGGCCTGTATTAAGCCAACACGGTCACACGATTCAACGTCCTGTTTGCTTGGGGTGATGTGCATCCAGCGCACCACGTTGCCATTGCTTTCCACCATTTGCCGGTTGGTATAATCGCTCATCCAGTGGGGGATGTTGATGCCCAATGCCGGCCATTCGTTGGTGGTACGCTGGGCATACCCATGAACCATGATGGTGCGGTCGTTGAGCTTGATCAGGCCCTTTCCGAAGTCAGTTTTTCGGAAACCGGTGCGGGTCGAAACCTGGTCGATGATCTCACCATCTTTCTTCAGTAGGGTGTTTACAGTATATAGATACCCATAACCCCAGCTCCAGAAATTCAGGTCGTTTACTTTTGCCGCTGCTTTGGCTGTTCGTGTTGCTCCGGCAGGAACACGGATTTTCTTTCCTTTGAAGGTTTTTACCAGTTTCCCGTCGAGATCAATGAGTTGTACTTCGTATTCAAGCTGAACATCGTTTGAACTTTCGTTTTTAATTTCGGTTTCGGCATGAATGCTTGCTTTTTGCCCGGCAACGTCAAAATCGGTGGCATAAATATACTGGCCGGTAGTACCCAGATTGCTGTACAAGGGCAGGGTTTGATATACCTTGCCGGTAAGGTGCAGTTTCACGTTTTTATTGATGCCCCCGTAGTTGGCATTGAAATTACGATCGTTCCACTGATAGGTCGAATTGGTGGCTTTTTCGCGGTAGTCCCATGCATTGTCGGTACGCACTGCAATGACATTGTCGGCATTGCCGTATTTTATGTATTCCGAAATGTCGAAGCCAAAGGCCATGATCCCGTTTTCGTGCAGGCCAACATAGTTTCCGTTGACATACACTTCGGCGGCATGACGCACACCTTCGAACTCGATAAAAACTTTTTGATTTTGCTGTTTTTCAGGAACTTTAAAAGTCTTTCGATACCAGGCTATGCCGGTCGAAAGGTCTTTGATGTCGTTTTTAAAGGCTTCGTCCTCGTTCCAACTGTGGGGCAGTGAAACCGTTTTCCACGATGAATCGTTGAATGAGGGGGCCGATGCATTTTCATCGTCGCCCACAAAAACCTTCCATTCGTAGTTGAAATTGTAAGTTGCCCGTATATTGTTGTTGGCAAACGAATGACTTGTATACAAAGAAAAGAAGAGCAAAAATAAGGTGGAAATTTTTGTCAGCTGAAAGCATTTATTGCTGCTTTGTTTCGATTCCTTTGTTGTTTTGCTATTTACCGGATACTCCATAGATGTCAATTTTAGGTGATTTTAGTGACTTCAAAATTAGCTTGAAACACCCGGGAGTGGGCTATCACCTTTTGACAAATGTATGTCATATCCTGCCAAAACTTAAAGGGAGAATAGCTTACCGGTAATCAGAAGGCTTTTTCCCAAATTCATTTTGGAAACACTTGCTGAAATAGCTGAGGGTATTAAAACCTACTTTTTCGGCTACTTCGGATACCGGGAGACCCTGTTCGAGTAATTGCGCCGCGCGTTTTAGCCTTATCGAACGAATGAAAGCAGTTGGGTTTTGCCCTGTGAGTGCCATTATTTTTCGGTACAAGCCGCTGCGTTCCATGCACATATCGCTGCTAAGTTGTTCTACCGAATAGGATGCATTTTCCATGTTGATTGAAATGAAATCGAGTGCCTTCTTGATTAATTTTTCATCAATGCTGCTGGATGTTAACGATTGCGGATTAACGACAATGGCATTTTTGAATAGTTTTTTTCGCAGTTCATGCTTATCGATCATATTTTGAATCTGCAATTGCAATATTTCCATATTAAATGGTTTTGAAACAAAGGCATCGGCTTTTGCTTCAAAGCTGTCTAATTGAGCTTCATCCGAAGTTTTAGCGCTTAGAACGATTACCGGGATGTGTGAAACCTGTATGGTTGATTTAAGTTGATGGCATAACTCAATGCCATTCATAACAGGCATCATCAAATCGGTTAAAATCAGGTCGGGCAAATGTTCAAGGGCTTTTGTGTAGCCTTCGTTGCCATCGGCAGCTTCAATTATTTGATAGGTTCCGGAAAGTTCTTTTGATAAAAATGTTCGAAATTCTGAATTGTCTTCAACCAAAAGTATTTTTAACGGTGATTTTTGGATTGAAGCATCATTGTGAATCAGCGTTTCGGTATCTGGTTCAAGGTTGATGGGTATTCGTACTTTAAAGCTGCTTCCCTGGTCGATTTTGCTGTTTAATTCAATTTCGCCCTTGTGCAGTTTTGTGTATTCATGTACCATGTGTAAGCCAATTCCACTACCGGTGTTTTGCATTTTATTGTTTTTTACCTGGTAGAAGCGACTGAATATTTTTGCCTGTTCATTTTCAGGGATACCATAACCATCGTCTTCAATTGTAATTTCTATTGCAGGAATATTGCCCTTATTTATATGATTGTTTTCAACTTTAACTGTAATTGTTCCATCCTGTCGGGTGTATTTAAAAGCATTCGAAAGCAGGTTAATCACTATTCTTTTAAGCTTATCCTTGTCGATGTAAAAATTAGATGGCTCGATGTCGATATTCCACGTAAAGCTGATATTTTTATCAGTGGTTAATTCGTTGAATGGGTTAAAGATATTTTCGAGAAAAGTATGCATGTTGCAAAAACTAAGCTGAAGCGTTTCTCCTTTAATTTCGAGTTTTCTAAAATCGATCAATTGGTTTATTTGGTTTAGTAAGTCATTGGCATTTTGTCTTATCTGGTTTATTTGTTTTTTGAGGTCTTTGTCTTCGATTTTCTTTACGATCGTGCTTAGTGGCGTAATAATTAAACTAAGCGGTGTTTTTAAGTCATGACTCACATTGGTGTAAAATGATAGTTTCATCAAGTCAAGTTCTTCCTTTTGAAGGCGTTTAATCTTTTCGCTTTTCTGTTTGATAATAATAACTGAAATGAAAAGTGTAGAAGCCATAAAAAATACGATGTATAAGATATATGCTAAGGTTGTTCGCCAAAATGGCGGGTGAATAGTGATGCTTAGCTGTGCTGGTGGGGCATCCCATTTTTCAATGTTATTGGTGGCATAAACGGTGAATTGGTAATCGCCGGGTGCAAGGTTGGTGTAAACAGCTTTTCCGCTACTGGTATATGGTGATATTTCGTTCCATTTTTCATCAATGCCATTTAGCATGTAACGGTAATGTGTTCGGGCCGGATTCGTGTAGTTCAAAGCTGAAAATTCAAAACTGATGAAATTTTGTTTGTATTGTAGATTTATGCGGCTTGTTTTCGCCAATGAATTTTCAAGAATCACTTTGTTATCGTACTTTTTTCCTTGTTCAATCTCGTTGCCTGAAATGAAAAATCTAGAGATCAGTGGCGTAAAAAGTTGTTCTTCGTTGGACTGATTATCGTTGATGTTTAGCTCATTCATGCCATCAATGCCTCCCCATAAAAGATGCCTGTCGCTTGTTAAAAATACCGACCCGGGGATGAATTCATTGTTGAGTACTCCATCAAAATGGTTGTAATTTTCAAAATTGTAAGAGAATGCATCAGCTTCTTTTTTGACGGATATTTTTGATATCCCGTTTGATGTGCTGATCCATATACGTCCCAGGTGATCTTCGTAAATTGATTTTATCGAATTGTTAACCAGGCCATTACTTCTGTAAAAAGATTTCAGCGTTCCGGTTTCAGTCTCCCATACATGTAAGCCATCGTAGGTGCCAAACCATATAAAACCTCTGCTATCTTTTAGTAACGAGTTGTATTTGTGATTGCTATGACTGAACATAGCCGGTTTAGGAGAATTATTGGTATGTGGAAAATGAACGGACATTTTTTCTATGTCGAGAATGAACAGCCTGTTGTATGTTATGCCAAGTATTGAGTCGGGTTTATATCTTATTAGTGAGTGTGTTTGTGGTAAATCTATGTTTAACGATTCAATGGTTTTATGCTCAATATCGAACGAAACCAGGCCGCTGCTGGTACATAAGATAAGATGGTCCTTGTAGGTTTGAAAAAAGTCAAGTATCGGCTCAGTGTAGTGGTAACGTTCGATTTTGTCTCCGATTTCGAATAGGCCTTGATCTTCTGTTCCTAGCCAAAGTTGCCTGTTTTCGTCCCGAAAAAGCACATTGCAATGAAGCGTTGATGGCAGATCATGAACGAGTGCCATTTGTTGTGTTTTTTTCGAATATTGATAGATTCCTTTTCGGGTGCCAATCAAAATATTTCCATCATTTTCTTCAAAACAGGTGATTTCCAGTGTTTCATCATCGGCCGTATTAAAATACGATCGCCCGTAGTTTCTGAATTTAAATCGATTCGGGTGGTAATATAAGAGTCCCCGATTAAAGGTTCCTATCCATAAACCTCCATTTTTGTCGTGGTATTGGGTACTTATTTCAGTTTTAAAAACTTCACCATCAATGAGTTTGATGTTTGGAAGATGTTCTTTTTTAAGTGTCTCATGATTAATTATCCATATTCCCTCTGCTGAACTTAACCAGCAATTTTTTTCATTCTCAATGGTTAAAGTGTTGAACCATGTATGGGTTTTGAAAATGGTGTCCCAATTTCCGTTTTGTGTGTTGTAACGGTGCATAATACCCCCGTTGGAACCGTTTCTAATTTGGTATAAATAATGTTTGTATGGAACAACCATTAAGGTATAGGTATAGGTGTTGTTGTGTTCACTATTCGGAAAGTGGGTACTCAAAATCTGTTGCCTGCTAGTGGTGTCGAAACACAATATGATGCCTGACCTGTAAAAAAGATATAGATTTTGATTAACTGTTGCTAAATCGTAAAGCTGGTCGTTTTGTTCAATATTTGAAGTAAGATCGTCTATAAACAACTCACAACGGGTACTGCCTGATTTTCTGTAAATAAGTTCATTTTTAGTGCTTACATACCAAAAGTCGAAGTTGCTATCCATAAACAAATCAGCAATAGAGTCAGTAAGCCCAAAGTCTTCCAAAATTTGTTTTGTGTTGCTCACAAAACGTTCTTTCTGAAGATCAAAAAGCATTAACTGGTGCTCGTTTTTCAACCATAAATAATTTTCATTGTCAACATAGCTGTGATGAAAACCTGAATAAGCCGATAAATTATATACCTGATTTTCGTTGTAGTGAAGCGACTGGAAATAGACTCCATCATAAAAATTAACCTGACCTTCGGTTATAAACACCATCCGTCCATCGCTTAATTGATTAATACTGCGAATTCGATTGTCAAAAAGCCCTTGTTCGTGGTTGATGCGCGAAAAAACATAATGATCTTGTGCCAATGCTGCCATGGGCATCAGCAGGGCAATGAGAACAAGGTATCGGATGGTATTAAAAAACATTGAATAAAAATATTGAAAAAATGAACACCATGTAGCCTGGAGTAGTCTTCGTGGGATTATAAAGAATGCTGAAGCCTTGTAAGTATATGTATGTGAATTCAATACGCGTGTTTTGCCTCCTTCGTTTATCTTAAATATCAACCATAGTGATAATTCTTGCAACATTTGTTTGCTCCCTTGCGCTTACACGACGATAGCTTTGTTTCCGGGTTTTGTATTCAGATTAAAATGACTTGTTCATTGAGATTAAAGCAAGACGCAATAGAAGAATGTATAATAAATCTAATTTAAACTATGAAAAAAGAAGTTACTAACAATTGGAATGGAGCTATGCTTCAAATTCCAAAGTTTTTACGAACTCCAAGCGTATTCATCATGCTTTGTGTGTGCTCACTTTTGTTGTTTAATGTAATCGACTCCTATGCGAACAACAACAATGAATTGATCGAAAAAGCAAAGATGCAGCTGAATGCACAGGAGTCGAAGGATGTTGCAGGTAAGATTGTCGATGAAAATGGAAATCCGGTAGTTGGAGCAACGGTTGTGGTAAAAGGAACAACGCACGGTACCATTAGCAATCAAAATGGAGTTTTCGAGCTCGAGAATATTGACGAGGGAGCTACCTTGGTCGTTTCATTTATTGGAATGGAAACCAAGGAAGTATTGGTCGATGCTTCTGAAATTAATATTACACTTGAATCGGGGAATATCGGATTAGACGAAGTGGTTGCAATTGGCTACGGAACGGTTAAAGCCGGCGATGTTACCAGTTCGGTGGCCAGTGTAAAGCCCGAAGAGTTTAATAAAGGAGCTATAAAAGATGTTGGTCAGCTTGTTCAGGGTAAAGTGGCAGGCTTAGTTGTAACAAACCCCAGTGGCGATCCCACATCAAGTACGCAAATTAAATTACGGGGTACCAATACCCTGGGTGGTGCCAATACGTCACCCTTGGTGCTTATTGATGGTGTTCCGGGTAGTTTAACCACCGTACCACCCGAAGATGTAGAAAGCGTTGACGTATTAAAAGATGGTTCGGCAGCAGCAATATACGGTACAAGGGGAAATAATGGTGTTATCCTGATTACAACCAAACAGTTTAAAAAATCAGCAGGGGCGGTAAATAAGGTGGATTACAGCGGGTATATAAGTACGGCACAAATTGCCCGGGAGCCTGAAATGCTTACAGCTGATGAATTTGCTGCATTATATCCGAACGAAGATCATGGCTATAATACAGAATGGCTAAATGAAATTACCCGGACTCCACTATCACACGTTCACAACCTAACTTTTCAGGGAGGCAATAGTGCAACGAATTACATCGCAAATGCAAATTATAACTCATCGGAAGGTATTATGATGAAGTCGGCCAACGAAACATTTAAAGGCCGATTTCAGGTAAATCATAGTATGTTTGGCGATCTACTGAAGTTTAAGTTGGGTGTTATCGGTATGACCAATACTCATCCTTCAACCAGCAGCAACGGAAGTTTTAACGGTTACACGTATCGCATGGCAATCTCCCGAAATCCTACCGATCCGGTAAAAAATGAAGATGGAACATGGCACGAAAACTTTAGTAAGTTTGAATATGAAAACCCGGTGGCCAGGCTTAATGAGAGTGATGGTCAGGTTAAAAACTCGGAGGTACGGTTTAATTCAAATATAGTGTTTAAACCATTCGAGAATTTAACATTTAATGCCGTGTTATCGTATTTGCGCTATAACAGGACCTATGGTTATTCAGAAACCTTGAGTCATGTATCGTCGTTACGCGACGGGTTGAATGGATGGTCGTCGGTTGGCGCAACGACAAGAGCTGAAAAAGTAGCCGACCTTACGGCCTTATACGAAAATGAAATTGGCGATCATGATTTTAGTTTTCTTGCCGGTTACAGCTACAATGAGTCGGATTACGAAAATATGTACTTCAATAATTATGGCTTTCAGGATGATTATTTTGGAGGTTGGTACAATATAGGTATTGGTTCAGCATTGAAAGAAGGAAAGGCCGGAGCCGGCTCTTCAAAAAGCACTTCAAACTTAATTGGTTTCTTTGGTCGCGGAACTTATTCATATAACAATCGGTATTTGTTGATGGTAAGCCTTCGATACGAAGGTGCCAGCCAATTGTGGGGAACCGATAACGAATGGGGTTTATTCCCTTCAATATCACTTGGATGGCGGATTACCGAGGAAGAGTTTATGGCCGATCAGGAAATATTCGACAATTTGAAACTGCGTGTGGGCTATGGTGTTACAGGCTCTCAACCCAACCAGGCTTTTCTGGGAGTGGGTATGCTTATGTATGGTAAGTATGCTTATGTTGATGGCAAATGGTTACAGACCATCGTTCCCGCATCAAACCCAAATCCCGATCTCAAATGGGAAGAAAAAAAGGAAACAAATATCGGTTTAGATTTTTCGGTTTTAGATCACCGCTTGTCGGGATCGATCGACCTGTATAACCGAACCGTTGATGGTTTATTATACGATTTTGCCGTATCGGTACCACCATACGATTATGGCTGGATTAAAGCCAACGGTGGAGTTATGGTAAATAAGGGTATTGAATTTCTTTTTTCGACAGTACCTGTTAAATCAAAAAATCTTGAATGGAATTCTGATATCACCTTCTCAAAGAATAGTAATAAACTCGAAAGCATCAACGGTAAAGTATTTAAAACCGATTATGATTATTTCGACACAGGATGGCTGGTCGAACCGGTTAAAACTCAGTCGCATCGGGTGCAGGTAGGAGAGCGTATTGGTAACTTCTGGGGATATAAGGTAACAGGAGTTGACGATGAAGGAAAATGGATATACGAAAATGCCGAAGGAGAGGCAGTTCCTTACGATGAGTTTACACGCGCTCCCGAAGATAAGCAGGTAATAGGAAATGGACTGCCAACAATGTATGCTGGCTGGAATAATACATTCAGGTACAAAAACATCGATTTAAGCATTAATATGAGAGGTGCTTTTGATTACCAGATCATTAACGAAGCCCGGATGTATTACGAAAACACAAAAAACAGTCGTATGGAAAACCGCTTGTCGTCTGTTAACGATTTAGTTTTCGGCAAACAAAAACTAAGCACCGAAATTGATCCCGAGTTTAATAGCTACTATGTTGAGGATGGCGATTATTGGAAAATTGATAATGTAACCCTGGGTTATACCTTAAATAACACGGGTCGTTACCTTCAGTCGGTTCGGGTTTACGGATCGGTGATTAATGCGCTAACGATAAGCGGATACAAAGGGGTTAACCCCGAAGTGAATACCTCGGGGCTGTCTCCGGGGCACGATAACCGAAATCAGTATCCCAGTGTACGCATGTTCTCGTTGGGTGTAAATATTCAATTTTAAACATTAAAATTAGCAGTAAAATGAAAACAAAAATATTTAAGTGGAACAGCCTTTTTATTTGCCTAATTGTAGTTTTTAGTTCTTGTATAGAACTGAAAGATGATAGCTACGGCAATGTAATTGGTTCGCAATACAATCCTCAAACCGAAGCCGATGTTAGTTATTTGATTAATGCAGCTTATGTGCCCTGGCGCGAAACCATGTTGTTGTGGAATGGTGTGGTACGAGGGCAGGAATTATGTGCCGACCAGGATGTTATACCCGCCCGTCCTAATGGTTGGGTCGATGGAGGTATTTATAAACGTTGGCATCAGCACGTTTGGACCACCGACGATAATTCGGTTTGGGAACCATGGAATCGGACCTACAATGGAATTACGACCTGTAATCGTTTGCTGTCGCAGATCGAAGACGGTACAATTGGTGTTGAAGGGGATGCTAGAGAACGTTTAGTGTCCGAACTCAAGGTGTTGAGGGCTTCTTATTATTACATCCTGATTGATTTCTTTGGGAACATTCCTATTGTAACCGATTATAAAGATGTAAACCTGCCGACGCAAAAAACACGTTCTGAGGTGTTCGATTTCATTGTTGGCGAGATAAACGACAATATTGATAATCTTTCAGAAGAGCCACGTGGCTACTACTATGGGCGCTTTAATAAATGGGCTGCATATACTTTACTTGCAAAAATGTATCTCAACTCAGAGGTGTGGACTGGTAACGCCCGTTGGGATGATTGCATAGAAGCTTGTGATTATGTTATTGCCTATGCCGAATCAAGTGGAAACTATGCATTGGAAACCAATCAGAAAGACGTATTTGTAACCAATAATGAAAACTCGGTTGAAATAATTTTTGGTTTGCCCGAAGACGAAATATATGTAACCGACTGGAATGCTTTTGATTTCCATTTATTTACACTTGCTTCTGAAAATCAAAAAACCTATAATTTTACGAATGTTCCGTGGGGTGGTGTTTGTGTCATTCCTCAGTTTATTAATACATTCGACACGGATGACATGAGGTTGAAGGAGAATTTTCACTTTGGGCAACAGTTTACAGCCTCGGGCGATACCTTGTATCGGAGCGACAATGGTGAACCAATGGTTTATGTGAACAATGTTCCAAGTATCGACCAGTCAACAATGTACGACGGATACCGCTGGGGGAAATTCGAATATGCTGTAGGAAGTACCAATCGCTTAAGCAACGATTGGCCTTTGTTCCGATATGCCGATGTGTTGCTTATGAAAGCCGAGTCGCTTATGCGAAGTGGTAAAAGTGGGGCAGGTGCGTTAGTTACACAAGTTCGTGAGCGGGCTTTCAAAAACAATCCGGAAAAGGCCATTGTAACCGACGATGATTTGCTTCAGGGGAGTTTATACGATTATGGACGTCGTGATACCTATGAAACAACAACAGAAGGAGGAGATGACATTCAATATGGCCGCTTTCTGGATGAACTTGCCTGGGAATTTACACAGGAAGGACGCCGCCGCCAGGATATGATCCGCTTTGGCGTTTTTACAACCAAATCATGGTTCTCTCATGATGCCAGCAGCAGCTACCGTAATTTGTATCCCATTCCCAATCAGGCGCTTTTAACCAATTCTAACCTGAAACAAAATCCCGGATATTAGAAGCTATATTTATGGTTGAAAAGTCATAACTTTATTGACTTTTCAACCTGTTTTAATCAACAATTATGAAAAAATTGAACGTATTATTTATTGTTTTTTTATCGGTTTTATTTTCGTTTGGAAATACGGTTTCGGCTTCATTAAGCGGCGAAAACGGCTTTAAGGAAACCGTCAATTCAGTTGAAATTCAAATCGAATTTTATAGTCCCGAAATTGTACGGATTGTTAAAATTCCGGCTGGTGATGTTTTTCAAAAAGAAAGTTTTTCTGTAGTGAAACAGCCTGAAAGTATTGATCTTGAGTCGAAATCCAGTGACGACGAATTCATTGTTTCTTCGTCGAAAGTGGCTGTTCATCTGAATCGTAAAACCGGTAAAATTTCATTTTTCAGCAGCGACGATCAACTTTTACTTGCCGAAAAAGATTATGGAATTCATTTTACGCCAATTAAAGATGTTGACGACGACAGCTATGTGGTAAAACAGTCGTTTGTACTGGATAAAGAAGAGATGGTGTACGGACTGGGGCAGCATCAGGATGGCAATATGTCGCAACGCAATCAGAAAATATATCTTTTGCAGGACATATTGATTACAGCCATACCTGTAATGCATTCGAACAAGGGATACGGAGTTTTCTGGGATAATTATTCCCCGGGGTATTTTACCGATTCGCCCCACGAAACTTCATTTGAATCGACCGTGGGCGACTGTGCCGATTACTATTTTATGTACGGCGAAAATGCCGATGGGGTAATTGCCCAAATTAGAGCGTTAACCGGGCAGGCTCCCATGTTTCCATACTGGACATACGGTTACTGGCAAAGTAAGGAACGCTACAAAAGCCAGGATGAAACCGTAGGTGTGGTTCAAAAATA
The DNA here is from genome assembly GCF_050433125.1 of Roseimarinus sediminis. Classification (NCBI taxonomy): domain Bacteria; kingdom Pseudomonadati; phylum Bacteroidota; class Bacteroidia; order Marinilabiliales; family Prolixibacteraceae; genus Roseimarinus; species Roseimarinus sediminis. Next base: position 322,043 of record NZ_JBNPXV010000002.1, read on the forward strand.
CCGAGAATTGGGCGTGCCGCTCGATGGTATTATTCAGGATTGGCAATACTGGAGTGATAATTACCATTGGAATGCCATGGAATTTCTGAATCCGAAGTTTTCAGAACCACAAAAAATGGTCGATCAAATTCACGATTTGAACGCTAAGGTTATTTTCTCAATCTGGTCGTCGTTTGGTCCCAAAACCAAGCCATATCAAACGTTGAGCAAGAAGAACATGCTTCTCGATTTTACAACTTATCCGGTGGTGCATACCAACATCTGGCCACAGCCCGATACCGCCAAACCATCGGGGGTAAAAGTGTATGATGCCTACCATCCCGAAGCACGTGATATTTACTGGTCGTATCTTAAAGATGGAATTTACGATTTGGGAGTCGATGGCTGGTGGATGGATTCAACCGAACCCGATCATTTTGAAAGGAAAGATGAAGATTACAATACCCCTACTTACCTGGGCTCGTTCAGAAAATATCGCAATCTTTTTCCGTTGATGACTGTGGGTGGAGTTTACGATCATCAGCGCGAAACGAGCAGCGACAAGCGGGTGTTTATTCTTACCCGATCGGCTTATGCCGGACAGCAACGCTATGGCGCCAACGCGTGGTCGGGCGATGTGGTAACCGACTGGACCGTACTTCGAAACCAGATATCGGCCGGGCTGAACTTTTCACTCACCGGGCTTCCGCATTGGAACAGCGATATTGGTGGTTTCTTTACCTGGAAATTTAAAAACGGGGTGCAAAATCCGGCTTTTCGTGAAATTTATGTGCGCTGGTTGCAGTTTGGAACCTTTTGTCCGATGATGCGCTCACACGGAACCGATACGCCACGCGAGATTTATCAGTTTGGCGAGAAGGGAACATGGGCCTACGATGCCATCGAAAAATTTATCAATCTTCGTTATCGCCTGTTGCCATACATCTACTCCGTTTCGTGGGATGTTACCGCCAATGCATCAAGTATGATGCGGGCCTTGATGATGGACTTCGGGCACGACCGGAAGGCACTCGATATTAACGATCAGTACATGTTTGGGAAGTCGATACTGGTATGCCCGGTAACTGAACAGATGTACACCGAAAACGATGGCAAAATGAATCCGCCCGATTTTAGTGTTGTTAAAAGCCGAAATTCGTATTTGCCTGCTGGCAGCAAATGGATTGATTTCTGGACCGGTGAAACATTCGAAGGCGGACAAAATGTGGAAAAGCAAACGCCAATCGATATTATGCCGCTGTATATTAAGGCGGGCTCTGTGATTCCGATGGGCGAGTTAGTGCAGTATGCCAACGAAAAGAAAGGAACGGTTGAATTAAGAGTTTATCCTGGTGCCGATGCACATTTTGTGCTTTACGACGACGAACGCGATAATTACAACTACGAAAAAGGAGAATATGCCACCATCGATTTGCAGTGGAACGATGCAGAAAAGAAACTCACCATTGGCGAAAGAGTTGGCAGTTACAAGGGAATGCCGAAAAAAATCACCTTCAACATTGTAGTGGTAACCGAAAATAAAGGGCTTGGAATAGAATTGCCCCCTTATGATAAAACCCTCACCTACAAAGGGAAAAAAGTAGAGCTTGAATTGTAAAGCCTGGTTGAATACATTGTATCACCCGATGATGATAGCTGTTATTTCATTGGGTGATCTTTTAACTAGGTGCATTTTAATATTTTTGATTGTGATGAAACGAGTGATTTGCTGAACGATTATCCCGTTTATCACAGATGTTCACGAATGCATCTTTGCATATTTTGAAGGGCTGCATCCGAAATGTTTTTTGAAGGTGCGGGAAAAGTTCGATGGTTCGGAGTAGCCGGTTTTGAATGCGACTTCTGAAACGTTCATTTTAGATGTAACAATCAGCCTGGCTGCTTCATCCATGCGTACGCGTACTATGAATTCGTGAACGGTACTCCCGCTGATGGCATTGAGTTTACGGTAGAGTTGGCGAGGACTGATGCCCAATGTTTCGGCCAAAAAATCGGTGTTGAAACTGGTGTCTTCAATGTTTTCCTTAATAACATTGATCACCTTGCTGATGAAATCATGATCGATTTGATTGACCTGCTCATTAATTTCAGAAAGGTGTTCTTTTTGAGCCAGTTGCTTTTGCAAACGCTGCCGGTTGCTGATGATGCTTTTCAGCTGCGCTTTGAGTACATCCATGCTAAATGGTTTCGACAGGTAGACGTCGGCGCCGGTTTCAAGTCCTTCAATGTGATGGTGATCGGCGGTTTTGGCTGTGAGCATAAGCACTGGAATGTGGCTGGTTCTTACGTCCGACTTCACCCTGCGACACAGTTCAATGCCATCGATGCCCGGCATCATAATGTCTGAAATGATGATGTCGGGTATGTTTTCCAGCGCACTTTGCAGCCCGTTACGTCCATTGAATTCCTGATAAAGTGTGAACATTTCTTTTAGTTCGATGGCCAGGTAGTCTTGTATGTCGTGGTTATCTTCAACAATCAACAGAGAGGGGAGGAGGGTTTTCGCTTCATCACCAGGCTGGCGGGTTTCGCTAGCAGCCCATTCAGGCGGACTTTGTGGCGGTGTATTTTCCCGTTTTTCGGGGGCCGGCTCAAAGGGAAGCACAATATGAGCGCTTGTTCCCTTATTGGGTGTGCTGCTCAGCTGAATGCTACCTCCCATCAATTCTACATAATTCCGTATAATGGCAAGTCCCATACCCGATGAAGTTCCGTAAAAGGGTTGTGCCCCTTCGTTGTTGAAGGGTTCAAAAATACTTTCGAGAGCTTCGGGTTGAATGCCAATTCCATTGTCTTTTACAATAATTTTCAGACAGTTGTTTTGGTCAATACTGGTCGAAACAATAATTTCGCCATCATCGGGAGTATATTTTAGCGCGTTTGATAAAAGGTTAAGGAGTATCTGTTGCAGCTTCTCCTTGTCGATGAAGCCTGAAGGTTGATCACCCGAATGATGTATGACCTTCAGGCTGATATTCCGCTCTTTGGCTGAGGCTTCAAATGCATTGATGGTATCATCAGCTACTGTGATAAGGTCGCATAACACCGGATGGGCAAGTAGTTTGCCCGATTCGGCTTTTCGGAAGTCGAGCAACTGGTTAATCAACCTGTTTAGCAGTTCAATATTTTTGTTGATAATCGAATGGTAAAACCGTCGTTTCTCAGCACTGATGTTTTTTTGCTGAAGTTGCCTGAGTGGATCGGCAATGAGCGTAAGCGGTGTTCGCAGCTCGTGCGAAACATTGGTGAAAAAGTTGAGTTTTTCGCGGTTGAGTTCGGCTTGTTTTTCGGTGTTTATTTTTTCGTAGCGCAGCTGGTTTCTCAATTTAATTCGGGTAGCCAGAATGTTGTAGGCCAGGTAGAAGGCTGCATACAGTAGGAGGAAGTAGACAATCATGGCCTGGTAGGTGGCGTACCATGGCGAGTGAATGCGGATGTTGAGCGTCACCTCAGTCGATTCAATATTTTCGGGTGAAAGTGCTTTGGCGCGAAAGATGTATTTTCCGGCCGGGACTTTTAAAAAGGTAGCTTCGTTGTACGATGTTTCCATCCATTCGTCGGTGTAGCCATCGAGCTGGTAGCGATATTTGTTTTCTGAAGGGTTTTCGTAATGAAGAGCGGCCATTTCAATTGAAAAATCACGGTTCGCATAGTCTAATTCAATGCTTCTCTGATGGGACAATGATTGCTTCAGAACAATTTCCCCGTTCACTTCTTCTCCTATTTTCAGTGCTTTGCCTGATAAAGAGAAATGCTTTAGCGTGATTAATGGAGGGTAGGGGGATTCTTCAATTTCAACAGGATTGAATGATACAAAACCTTCGCGGGCTCCAAAGTAAATGGTCTGGGTTAGCGTGTCGTTATAACAGGCGCCATCGAGAAAGCTCCAGCGAATGTTGTTGTCCGAAATGTAATAGTTTGAAATTTTTCCCGAGTGAATTTCCAGCTTCGAAATTCCACTTTTGTGCGATAGCCAGATATTTCCCTTGTTGTCGCCACTTACAGCTGAAATGTAAGGGTCGGGTAGCCCGCTTTCAACGGTATATTGTTCTACTTTCAGGCTTTGAGGATCGATGCAGTTCAGCCCGTTGGTGGTACCGGCCCATATTTTCCCGTTTTCATCTTCGTACATCGAATAAACCATGTTACTACTAAGACTGAATGTCTGATCATGCATGTTGTTGTTGATGATTACGGTATCGTCTGGTGTGAGTTGGTCATCAAAGGTCATTCGGATGATGCCACTGCCTTCGGTGGCCAGCCAAAGTCTGTTTTGGGCATCGCGATGAATGTGCATGATGCTGTGATTATTGATCAGGCCGGTGAGCTGAATAATTTCAACCTGCTTGTTTTGTGTATTTACCCGTGCCAGGGCATCGTAAAGACCAACCCAAATGTAAGGAGCCTTGCCTATAGCGATGGCATAAACCGACCAAATGCTGAGATCGGGTGTAAGATCGCGGCTGATGATGTTTTCGCCTGCTCCGTTGCTGGTGTTGTAGCTTATAAGTCCGTTCGTGCTTCCAATCCAAAGATTCCTGTCGACCAGACACATCGATCGGATTGATTCAACCCTGGTAATGGTTTTTACCTGTCGGGGAGTACTGTGATTTTCGGACCACTGATATTGAATAATACCCATGTTATTGGTGCCTGCAAATAAGGCATCATCGCTTTTTAACAATACCCTGGCCGATGATTTTATTTGCTGTTGCTGATTGTTGATTAGGCAATAATGCAGAGAGAATGCTTTTCGCCTGGTGTTGGCCTTAAAAATGCGGCCACTCCGGGTTCCAAGCCAGATAATTTTTTGATCATCAATAAAGAAATAACTTATGTGGTCGTCTTTTAAACTACCGGGCTGGTAGATATCCGATTGATATTTAATGGTTTTTCCGCTTTCGCTGTGAATGGCTGTTAAGGTATTCGCCTCGATAATGTAACGAAATCCGTTGATTAAGGAATGGCTGTTGATCATGTTGGCCGAGCCGTTAAGTAGCACGTTTACATTGCGGGGTACTGCCGCTTCTTCAATGATATTGAAATGATCGAGACGGTAGTTGAATCTGAGATATTGTCGGTCGAAGGTGTAAACCCACAGGGTTTTGTTGTCGTCGGTAATGATGTTGCGGATGCGGTTATTGGGGATGTTTCTTTCAGGGGTGTTAGATCGAAAAACTTCAAAGCCCTCGCCATCATAGCGGTACAAACCGTTCCAGCTGCCAAACCATAAATAGCCCAGCGAATCTTTGGCGATGCCGTGTATCGAAGTATTGGGAGAAGAATAGGCGGTAAGCTGCTCAAAAAACAGATTCTGGCCTGTTGCCCAACTGTAAATCAACAATGAGGCAGACAAAAGCCATAATCTGAGCAGCTTAGGCATGTTGCTTCCTTTCAGGGTTTCATTAAGTTAATTTTCACCGCTTCGTCTCTGTGACATATTAACTCGCCATTTTCGTAAAACAGTTCGGTAAGCTGAATGGAACTTCTTCGTTTCTCGTATACCATCGAGTCGGGTATTTCGGGGCGGCGTCCCGGGTGGGTAAAATAGAAGACAAAGGCCCTGTCGTTCTGCACCACTACATCGGGATGCCCACCCATCACCTTGTCGTCGGGTCCGGTGCCGGGTTCCTGCAGGATGTTGTCGGCTTGCCTGTTCCATGTTTTCAGGTCGTCCGACTGATATACAGCCAATCCCCGCCAGGCGTCAATTACCATCCACCAGGTATTTTGCCAGCTGAAGACCTTGGCTCCTTCGCCGCGAAATGAACCGCCAGCTTTTCCCATGTCGGTCCAGTTATAAAGATCGGGGCTGTCGGCATAATACATGGTTTTTCCTTCGGCTTCGTTGTTGTACCACATGCGCCAGTTGCCATCGGGCATTTGCACCACGCAGGCGTCGATAACCTTTTCGGAAGCCAGGTTCAGCTTCGACTCAAAATCCCAGTCCATGCCGTTTTTGCTGCTCAGGTGAACAATCCAGCGCGGATGTCGCCAGTCGGTAAAAACCCCCGGCACATAAGTGAGGTACATGTGATACAGACCTTCATGTTCGATTACTTCGGGCGCCCAGTGGGTGTATTCGGGCACAGGCCGATAATTGATGTTGCAGGTGTCGAGGTAGTTCCAGGTGGCGCCACCATCGGACGATTCGGCGATGCCAATGCGTGTTCCGTGCACCCAGTCGACGCCCTGAGCGTTTTCAAGATTGGCCCTGCGGTTGGTGTAATACATGAACCATTTTTGTGCCGGTTCATTCCATATTACCACCGGGTCGGCTGCTCCGTCGTAAACCGGATCGCGGTAAAGTGGTTTGTCGGCCACTTGGGCTTCGTTGGAAGACCGGCAGCCGGCTAAAATGGCAAAAAGGAGCAAAAGCAGGATATAGCTGATCTTAAAATGTGTGTTTCGAATCGTCATGGTTTAAATATTTTAAATGCTCCGGAGCATGGTCCCGGAGCTTCAATACAACAATTGAAATCGTTGTAAGCAATTTATTTTAACTGAATCTTCACCACCGATACCGAGTGAGGCTTCAGACTGATTTGAGGAAGCGCCGACTTGTAGCTTATGGTGGTGGTTTCTTTTTCAAAGTTGTTGCTGCCTCCTACTTCATTGTAGGTCGAAAGTGGTGCAGAAAGTGACTCAATAAGGAGTTCACTTCGGGGCTTTGCTTTTGCATCGGCAGTATTGATTTCAACTTCTTTTTTTTCGGATGAAACATTGACCAGCTTCAGTAGGAGCAGCTTTTGCTCGTCGTCGATGCTGACACTAGCATACAAACTATCCTGTCCGATCAGTTCATTTCCTTCTTCTTTCACCGGAAGAATCCGATTGCCTTTGTTCAGTGAAAAGATTTGCTGCACGAAATAATTGGGTGTTGGCATTGCATTGAGGTTGTCGAACCAAATCATATCGGGGTTCCACTGCCATGCATTCTTGTTGGCCAGCAGGGGTGCATAGGCGGTCATCACTACGATGTCGGCATTACGTTCGAGTCCGGTCATGAAAGCTGCTTCGGTGAGGGCTGCCCACCAGTTATTGCGGGCTTCGGGTGCCTTGTTTTCGGTACGCACATGCGAGGCATATTCGCCGGCAAACACTTTTGGACCGTTGCGGTCGAAGCTGTCGTAACGGTTGGCATTTTCGAGAAACCAGTTGGGTGGTTTGTAGTAGTGTTCGTCAATAATGTCGGCATTCAGGGCAGTCAGTTCTTTCCACAGGTAGGTATTGCGCTCGTCGGTGGTGGGGCCGGCTGCCGAAATGATTTGAATTTCGGGATGCTTTTCTTTCAGTACTTTATGGAATTCCCTGTAACGTTCGATGTACTGAGGTCCCCACTGTTCGTTTCCAATGCCCAGGTAAGTCAGATTGAATGGTTCGGGATGTCCCATGTCGGCACGCAATTTTCCCCACTTACTTGAAAGATCGCCGTTGGCAAATTCAATCAGGTCGAGTGCATCCTGTATGTAGGGTTCAAGGTCTTCCATGGCAGCCACCTCGCCGGAGTTGTACTGACAGGCCATGCCACTGTTGAGTATGGGCAGTGGTTCGGCCCCCAGGTCTTCGGCCAGCAGGAAATATTCATAGAAACCAATTCCGTAGCTTTGAAAATAGTCGGGCGTGTAACGGTGCCGGAATTCATCGAGCCAGCGATTTTTAATCAGCACACGTTCTTCGATGGGGCCAACCGTATTCTTCCACTGGTAGCGGTTTTCGAGGGTATAACCTTCAACAATGCAACCTCCGGGGAAGCGCACGAAACCCGGCTGGAGTGCTTCCAGCATTTCGATCAGGTCACGACGCAAGCCTTTGGGACGGTTCTTCCAGGTGTTTTGTGGAAAGAGCGATACCATGTCGATGTCGATGCTGCCTTCGCCTTCAAAGAGTACTTTCAGCTGGGCATTGGCCTCGGTTTTTGAGGCTTTAAAGCTGACCTGGTATTCTTTCCAGTTTTCGTTAAAACCATCGAGCCGGCCTTCGCCGATTACCAGTCCTTCGGCATCGATTAGCTGAATGGTCATTTTCAGGTCCTTGTCGAGTTTGCGGGCCATGATGTAGAAATTGTAGCTTTCGCCTTCACGGATTCCCATGCCTCTGAAACCTTCGTTGCGCAAGCCGAACGCTTCGTTTGTATTGTAACGTTTGATGCGTAGAAAACGGGAGTTGTTGCCAGCATCACCCGAGTGGTTCACTGCCACCACTTCGCCTTTCCCCATGTCGAGGTTGATGGCATGCCAGCCCATCATGGGATGGCGAAATTCAAAGGAGCGGTTTTTTACCAACTCGGCATAAATACCGCCATCGGCAGCAAAATTGATGTCTTCGAAAAAGATTCCCCACATGGTGGGAGCTACTTCGGCCAGGGTTTCCCCCGTTTCGATGGTGAGCTGATGTTTTGTCTGTGCTTTTCCACAGAGGGAAATAAGCATCACGACCATAATAAGTAAAGCGTTCTTCATTGATTGTTTCTTTTTAGTTTGCAACTAGTTTCCTTCAGGTTTAATACTAACAAAACGCGGACTCATCACCAGGTTCCAATCGCTGAACGATGAAGGATTTTCGGGTTGATAAGGTGCTTTGAAATTAGTGATATGCCGGCTGATCTCCAAATCGAGATCGATCACTCCCTGAAGCACCAGTTGTGCTATTTCGTGGGCGCCAAAGGTATTAAAGTGGGTATTGTCGGCCAGTTCTTTCTCCTGTGAAGGAAAGGTGTTGGCAGCGTAGTGTACAAAGGCTTTCTTTGAAGCTTCGGGTCCCCAGGCTTCATAAAGCCGCTTTGTTTGGGCATTCAAATCGATCAGTGGTACATTGAGCTCAGCGGCCACTTTACGCATGGCAGCTGGGTATTCGCCGTGGGTCAGTTCAATTTGTCCTTCACTGTTGAATGAACGGCGTTGGGTGGGGGTTAAAAGCACAGGAATGCCACCTGCTTCGCGGGCCCGGGTAACAAATTCGGTGAGCAGGTCGGTAAACGACAGCCAGGGGCCAATGCCTTCGCCCTTTCGTTTTTGATCGTTGTGTCCAAATTCAATGAAGAGGTAATCGCCCGGTTTCATCAGGCTTAGCACCTTGTCGAGGCGACCGGCTCCTTTGAACGAGGCCAATGATTCACCCGATTCGGCATAGTTGGCAATGGCTACTTTCTCGTCGAAATAGGGAGTGATCATTTGTCCCCACGAAGCCCAGGGGGCACAATCCTGATCGGTTACGGTTGAATTTCCTGCAAGGAAAATGGTGGTATAATTTTGAGCCGGTGTAATGGCGATGGAACGGATGGCGACATTTTCACCCGAAAACTCAAGGCTCAACCGCTTGTCCCAGTTCATGTAGTTCAATTCGCGCGCCTTCAGTTTGATCGATCGTTCTTTATCAATTTGGGGCGAACGCACATTGACCAGAAAGCTTTTGGTGCAAACATCTCCGGCTTTGAGTTCATGGTTGAACAGCATCAGCCGCCGGGCTTCGGCTTTTACACTTGTTTGCGATGGCTTTTTGGGATGACCAAAGGTGAGGTCGACCCGGTAAGTACCTTCGGGTAGCTTCACTGAGAAATAAAAGGGAACTTCGGCTGTGCAAAAACCAACAGACTTTCTGAAGGCTTTTTTATGTTGAATGATCTCTACTTCTTCCTTGTTGTTGAGATCGAAACCATAGGACAGGTCATTGCTGTAGAAGTTGGTTTTGTCGATCAGCACAGCATCTTTGTCGTATCGTTGCCCGAAATTAAAAAGGTGCGTTTGGGCCTTTCCGGGCAGGAAGCTGATTAGCAGAAAAAGGAGCAAAATACTTGTTAGGCTTTTCATTCGTTGTATTGTTATGTTTTGAAGGCTTGCTTGATTTAGTTTTTATTCATGGGCCAGTTATCGGTTCTGAAGGGGATGGCAGGCAGTCCGGCCCCGTTGAAAAAATTGGGGCGGGCTTCTTCGTGCCAGGCAAAACGCACGGCTACCGGATTTTCAACTTCAGGGCTGCTGACAAGCACTTTGTTGTTCTTCACAAATGCCCGGGCAGGCACAAAGTTTCGGTCGCTGCCTGCAATGGTGAACCAGGTGAGTGAATAGCCGTTTTTGGCCATCAGTCCGCCCTTGCTGTGTTCGAAACTCAAGATGACTTTGTTCTTTTTAATTTTCAGCTTTTTAAACTGTGGACCGGAGTAAACCAGGTTTTTCTGTTGGTAGTCTTTTGCCAGGGCGAGTAAAGCCAATCGTTTTCCCACATCGAGTTTATTGCGCGGGTGGATGTCGCTCAAATCATCCACGAGGTCGGTGGTGACCACCATGCCGGTATTGGGTATTTGCAGGCAGCGGGTTTGGGCTTCCCAAAGCAGTGGTAGCTCGTCGGGAGAGTTGACCCGTTCGGAGCGGTCTTTGAAGTAGCGGTAAGGTGCAATCTGCACATAGTAGAAGGGCATCTCATCGTTGTGCCAGGCATTGCGCCAACCGTAAATCAGCGCTTTCATCCGGTCTTCATAAGCCAGTCCGTTGTTCACGTCCATCAGGTTCGATTCACCCTGGTACCAGATACAGCCTTTAATGGTAAAATTGGTCAGGGGGGCAATCATTCCGTTGTACAAAAGGGTGGGGGCATGCTTTTCAACTTTTAGCGGCTGTTGAACCAGTTGGTAAATTGAATCGAGCGAAGGGAGCATTTTAAAGCCTTCAACCGGAGTCCAGGGCTCAATGCGCGTGCCACCCCAGCTGGCATCGATCAGACCGATGGGAATGCCCAGTTCCTGATGCAGCGATCTGCCAAAGAAATACGCTGCTGCCGAAAAGCGAAGACTGTCAACCGAGTGCGACGAACAGGCTTCCCAGTTGGCACTGACATCGTTTTGCAGATGCAATGAATTGCTCCTGGGAACTTTAAACAGTCTGATATGAGGATGGTTGGCTGTGGCGATTTCCTGTTCGTGATCAAACACCGGTTGCTGGCCCGCTTGTTGACCAATGGGCTTTTCCATGTTCGACTGGCCTGAACAAAGCCACACCTCACCCAGTAGCACATTATTGATTACGATGGTGTTTTCTCCTTCGAGGGTGATGGAATAAGGTCCGCCTGCCGCAGGTGTTTTTAGCACGACATTCCAGAGGCTGTCGGTTCCGGCAATGGTACTTACAGCCTGCTGGTTCCAGTCCGGCGTAACCGTTAGCTGTTCTCCCGGTTGGGCTTTACCCCAGATGTTTACTTTGCTGTTTTGTTGAAGAACCATGTTATCGCCTACCAGTGCCGGTAGCGTAATGGCAGAAAGCAAAGGGCTGGTCAATAATACCAGCCCGATGATGATGAATAATTTTTTTTGCACAACTTTTCGTTTTTTGACCAGGGTTGGTCGTTGTATTCATTTTTGTGACCTAAATGATCATTGCATTTCCAGATCTGCTATTAACTTTTCAAAAAACTTTTTGTCAACGGTAAACGCTGTTCCATGCCTTGTTCCCTGAGGAAAACTGATTGAATCGGACACATCTTCCCAGGTTTCCATATCACTCGAGCGCACTGCACCATAACGGTGGTTGCGGTACTTGTCGAAATATACGTAAACATAGTTGCCCACTTTCAGAGGTGTTGGTCCTTCGGCCCAGTAGTCGCCCGTAATGGGTTCTGATACTTCGGTGGGATAGGGACCTGTTGCCGACGAAGAGCGGGTTATTCGAATGTTCTTTTCCGGCGGATTGGGATTTTCATTCTTTACAAACATGATAAATTCGTGTTTGTGCTCAAGAATGGTGGCATCGATGACACTGAAATCGGGGTTGAAAAACAGGTAGGTCGGTTCAAAGTTTTTAAAGTCCTTTGTTTTAGTGGCATACATTCTGTGATTCAATCCTTTTTCGCGTTCCGATTCGGCTACTTCGGAATGCCGTCCCGGGATGGTGGTAGCCCAGAAAATAAAGTATTCACCGGCGGCTTCGTCATAAAAGACTTCGGGAGCCCAGCTGTTTTTGGCTTCGGGTTCATGCTCCATTACCGGGATGATTTGCTGTTCAGACCAGTGAATGAGGTCATCACTGGATGCATAGCCAATGTGCTGATCCCACCAGCCGGTAGTCCACACCATGTGAAAGCGTCCGTCGGGGCCCTGAATGATACAGGGGTCGCGCATCAGTTTGTCCTTTCCTATTTCGGGCTGAAGCAGCGATTCGCCTTTGTTGAGTGCTTCCCATTTCAAGCCATCCTCACTCCAGGCCAGATGCAATCCGTCTTGTCCATTTCCTGTAAAGTAGGAGAAAAGGTATACCTTTTCGCTGGTCGAAGAGCTGCAGCCCATCATGATGAACATGATGAGCAGCAGCATCGCTATTCTTGTATTTTTCATAACTGTCAGCTTTTGCTTGATGTGTACCAATTTTTGGGCTTATTTTTTCAGCAGGTACATTTCCTTACCAGCCAGCAGAAAAGCGCCCAGGGCATAATCCTCAAAATCGGGTACACTGTCGTAGGTTACCGGTTGTCCGTCTTTGGGCTCTTTACCTGTACTTTGCACATAGCCGAGAAAGCCGTTGGAGTGCAAACAGTCGTTAATCATGGCATCCCATGCTTTTTCCACAACGGGCAGGTATTTCTTTTCGGACAGTATGCCGTTGTTGATTCCCCAGGCCATGCCGTATACGAACATGGCAGTACCACTGAGTTCCTTGCCACCGTAATGGTTGGGATCATGCAGACTTACATTCCATAAACCGTCTTCACGCTGCACTTTGATCAGCGCTTTGGACATGGCTTTGAAGTCTTTTTTGTATTGCTTGTAATGGGGGCCATTTTCGGGCATAAACTCCATGACACGGGCCAGTGCCATAATCACCCAGCCATTTCCGCGCGACCAGTATGAATCTTCGCCGTTGGGTTCGGTGTAGGGTGGATCGAAGTCGGCATCGCGCCACCATAGTTTGTCTTTGGGATTGTACAAACCATTGTCGCCATGCTCGTTGCGGGTGTACATGTACATTTCGTACATTTTTTCGAAGTACTTTTCATCGTCATATAAAACTCCTAACTGGGCGTAAATGGGCATGGCCATCTGAATGGCGTCGATCCACCACCAGTCGTCGTTTTGTTCTCCGGCCACCACGTTGTCGATGCATTCCTTGATATTGGCAATGCGCCCGGGCTGCGGGTCAATCTGGTAAAGCTGTATGTAAGTCTGACCGGCGCACTGATCGTCGGCATTGCGGGTATCATTTCCGCTTCGGAAACCCCATTTGTGAAATTCACCCCAGTCGACCGCATACTGATAATAGGCAGCATCGGGATCGATCTCGTAAAGCCCCATCAATCCTTCGTAATATACTGCACGAGTCCAGATGTTACTGGGACGCTCCCGGTTGGTGATGATGGTTTTCCCCACATCGGGCCATTTTTTCATGAAATAACTGTTGGCCAGCCTCATGTTTTCGAGTATTGCAGCTGCTTCGTCGCTGGTCTGGGCTTTCGCTCCGGCCATGGTTCCCAGTAAAAGGATCAGTAGTAATAAACGCTTGAATAAGATCATCGTGTGAATTTATTTAGTTGTTATGAATATCAGGGCAAATAAAAAACCTCGTCAAGATCGATGGCCACTGGTGAATTGTCGGCGTGGGTATCCATGATGTCGGCCATGTAAGCCCACCATTTCTTTACAATTTCGGTGTGAGGAAGTTCATCCGAAGTATGTTGCTCGTCGAGTTTTTGAGTAGCAAACAGGATGCCGGTTTCACGATCGAGATAAATGGCATAGTCGCTTACCCCGGCAGCTTTTAATTGTGCCGATAATTCGGGCCAGATTTCGTCGTGACGTTTTTTGTATTCAGCTTCGAAGCCTGGCTTCAGCTTCATTTTAAATGCTTTTCGTATCATGTTGTATGTTTTGAATCTGTTTGTAAAAATAAGAATTATTGAAAGGCCGCTGAAGCGAATACTTCAAAACTGAGGCCTTTCTTTTTTACTGTTTTACTGTAAGGGAACCAGCCTTGGCTGCGAGCACAAACCCGATGGTGTGCTTGCCCATACTGTTGCATCAAACTTCTGATAATGAATATTTACCATGTTGATTTCGTAAAACTTCTTCCATTCCTTACCACTTCGTTCGAGTGCGCGGAGCCGGTTGGCTGCCAGGTTGGTTACTTCTATTTCAAGTTTGTTATCGCCTTCGTTAAGTAATTCCGAAATCTCGATGGAGTAGGGATGTGCAAAACAGGTGCCGGCATATTCACCGTTGATGTAAACACGCGCACTTTCGCGCACGTCGCCCAGGTCGAGCCGCCAGCGGCCGCTCTCACTGGCAGGCAAATCAAAGCTTGTTGTATAGCGTGCCGTTCCTGAGAAATCTTCGTATGCAGCTCCCAGATTGGTCCACGAGCTTAATTCGTCGATTTGAACACTTGCTGGCAACGAAGGTCCACCATCGATGAACTCGATGTTCCAGCTGTTGTTGATGACCAGGGGAGTGCCTTCGCTGTAGTATTTCCAGGGTTCCATTTCAAGTTCTTCCGAAATGGCATGCATGAAAATGGTTTCGCCGGGCATTAACTGCAGCAGTACTTCAATACCATTTTCATCGGGCTTCATTTTAGCAAGGCCGGTTTTTTGTGTAAGCGGATCCATGAGCAGGGCCGAAACTCCCGGGGCGTTGAAATGCACATATTCGTCGATGGTTTTGCTGCTATGGTTGGCAATGAAATAGATTTTATCACCGTTGAGCTGCTTGCGGATTATTTTCAAACCATGGCTTGATGCGTTTTCTCCCTTTACATCATTTTGTTCGAGCCATGCAATCAATGAGCCATTTCCGTTGGATAAGTTCTTATAGCTTTTCAAAGTTTTTTGCATTGCGCTTTCGCGCTTCTCAACATTAAATAAACCGGGAACCGTTTCCGGAAGTCCCTTGAATAGGATGGAGGCCCCTTTTTGCTTCAGCTTCAGCAACTGGTTCAGTGTGGCTTCGGGCATCGACCAGGTGTCGGGAACGATCAGGGTTTTGTAGCTGGTTCCTTCGGCTGTTTTTATCATTCCGTTTTCGATGGTCGAATTCATTAAAAAAGTATCGGAAATGAAGTCGAAGCCAATACCGTTGTCATCCAATTCGGTGGCAATTTTGTAGAACGAAGTGGGGGTGAGCCATTCATCAATTGTATGTATGTTGAGCATGTGCAGTAAACGTTCAGGTTGCGGAGCGGCATAGGCATCGTGAACCGGGAAGTAGAGTAAAACTTCATTGTCGGTTTTTGCCTTTTGAAGCACTGACTGGCACCTGGCAATGTAATCAAACAGGTAGGGCGTATCTTTCCAGATGGTATTGGTAGGGTTGAAGTTAACCGAGGCGTAAAATTTCCATCCCGGCCATTCTTCATCTTTGGGTGAGAAGGTCGATCCATGAAGAAAAATATGGTTCACACCGCTTAGGAAGAGGTCGTCGGCTACTGGTTTGGCATGCGAAAGCGCCGTTTTGAAATGTTCGCGCAGCCAGGTAAACGATTCGGACGAAACAATTTCCTTGCCTTGCAGGTGAGCTGCCGATGAGGCAAATTTCAGCATCATTTTGTTCGAATCGCCATGCCTTACATTGTTGGTGTCGCGGCGGTAGCCGGGAATGTCGTATTTGGGTGAGCCGAATACCTCGCATTCGGGAATGTCGGCCGCGGCATACAAGTCGATGAGATTACCCGGTGAACCATGGGCCTGGTACTTGGTGATGAAGGTATTGTCGTGGCTCCATCTGCTCCAGTTGCGGGCAAAGTTTTCGAGCAGCATGTCGCCCATGGTTTCGCGGTAATCGGTCAACAGGCGGCGATAGCTTTCGGTGTCGGGTTTTTCGTCGAGCAAGGGGATGTGTTGAAGCAAGTCGTACTGGCGACGTTTTTTAAATTCTTCGAGAAAGGCCGGTGAATAATCGGCGCCATACACTTCGTAGCTGTCGTTGAAAATGCCCCTCATTTTGTTTTTAAGCGGAGCAAGTGCTTCGGTAAAGGGCTGACTGTAGTCGTTGAATGCCTCAGCCGAAAGATGGTCGAGTGTATAGCCGGCACCACCCGGGGCCGAACGTTTTACCTGCTGTCTGGTTTTGGCACAGAAGATGGCGTAAATATGGCTTGTTTCGGAAGGAACGTATTTCAACAGACCTTCTTTTAGTAAAGGTGTCAGATCGGTCATTTCGCCATTCTTTTCAAAAACAAGGACATTTTGAAGCACTGCCAATCCCTTTTGTTTGGGATCGTTAATATTTATTTCCTTTTCAAAGAGCTTGTCGGCTTCAACCGGATACTTTTGAATGCTTATTTTACCGGCTGCAAATTCGGGTTCGACCATGGGGCCACCAAAGGGCCAGCCCGTACCCATTACCATGTCGACCTGCATGCTGAGTCGTTCGGCTTCGTTCACCGTGTGTTCGAGCATTTCAATCCATTGGGGCGAAAGGAAATCAATGAACTGTTCTTCGTAGCCCCTAACTCCGTAAATGGGTGTAATTTCAACACCTCCGATGCCGGCAGCCGCAAAGGCTTCCAGTTCGGCCGTGATGCTTTCCTTATCGACGGCAGAACCCATCCACCACCAACGGGCCCATGTTTTTTGCTGACTTGTAATTTCAGGCCATTCACCATAAGCATTGCTGTTGTGGTCGGTGCATCCTGTACTCACGGCTAATAAAACCAGTAAGCCGAAGGCCCATTTTTGCAGGGATTTAGTATTAAGTCGAATCATGATAGCAGGTTTATTGGTTGATCCATTGAATGTTCTTTGCGTTTTCTTCAGTTACTGCCTCGTTCGAGAGTGCGTCAATTTTTACCTGGTCGAAGGTCCAGTTGGCCACATGGTTGATGTAGCCGGGGCGCTTGCATTCGATGCTTGTATTGATGATTTCGAAGCCGGTAATTTTTGATTCCTCGAGCCCGGCTACTTCGATTGCCGAACCGGCACGGGTGGCTTTTATGTTTTCAATTTTGAAATTGCGGAAAGTGGGGATTCCATCCTTCTTTTTAACTTTTCCCGCTAAGGTTTTCCAGTGCTCGGGTACCTCTTTGAGTCCCGGAGGCAGCTTGCTGTAGCTGTATTTTGGAAACCAGTTGAGTGTTCCGCGTATGGGCACAAACACATCGTCCATCACAAGGTCGTGAATGTACACATCTTCGATGGTGCCGCCGCGGGTTTTGGCCGATTTGAGCCTGATTCCGTACAAGGTGCCCGTTGCTTCGAGATGGTAGGCTTCGATGTGGCGGATGCTGCCCGAAGTTTCGCTGCCGAAGGTTATCAAACCATGACCGGCACGTGCAACGCAGTCGCGAATGACCACATACTCGGTAGGCCGGTTCACCCTTAAGCCATCGGCATCTTTGCCCGCTTTCAGACAGAAATTATCATCGTTGCAGTCGATGTCGCAGTTTTGAACCAATATGCGCGACGATGAGTCGATGTCGACCCCGTCGGAGCTGGGACCGTGCCCGCCAATGTTGTTACGAATAATGAGGCCGTCGACCGTTACATTTTCGGAATAGAGCAGGTGGACGGTCCAGAAACCAGGTTCTTCCAAACGAAGATCCTTCAGTGTTATATTTTTCGAATCGGAAACCAGAATTAGCCTGGGACGCTGGCAGTCGTAATCGAGCGCCCAGCGTAGCCCGTTGTTGTCGTAATCGGGAAACATGTTCCAGAATTTGTCCCAGAAATATTTTCCTTCACCATCGATGGTACCGGTTCCGGTAATGGCTGCATTTTGGGTATCGATGATGTTCACCAGTGCTGCCGGCCATTTCATTTCAATACCGGCAATGCGGGTATCGATGATGGGATAAACTTCTTCGCTGGGGATGCCCTTTAAAGTCACTTCCTTATCGATGCGCAGGTTGACATTCTCTTTTACAAAAATGGATCCCGAAGGGTAGGTGCCCGGTTTGAAATAGACGATACCGCCACCATTTTTGTGGCACGCATCGATGCTTTGCTGAATGAAAGGAGCCCAGTTACTGATTTCTTTCTCATTTTCAGCAAAATCGTTCACACAGTAGGTTTCGCTTTTATCGGGAAAGCTTTTGGCTCCAACCGTATTGTGCCAGTCGGGATGAGTTGAGGCTCGGCTGGTGAAGCTGGTGCTTATTATCAGTAAAAGGTTCAGGAAAAAGTATTTCATGTTTTCTTATTTTAATGATTGTTTCCGTCAATGATCCTGCCAGTATCGGACCGGGTGTGGCTGGAGTTTGCTGTATAGGTAAATTTTACAACTTGCTTTTGATGATTTTCATGTCAATGTTGTTTTCAAACTCCACAGCAGTGTTGCTTTTACTGGTAATGTTGAAATTTTTCAGTGTCCAGTTTTTGGTATATTTCACATGGCCGGGGAGTTCGCTTTCGATGTGGATGTCTTCCCATACAAAGTTTTCAATATAGGAATCCTTAACGCCCGATACGTACATGGCCAGTTCTGAACCTTTGGCAACAACATTTTTAATGTGCACATCCCTGAAAACAGGAATGGCTTTGTCGGCGGGTACTTCCTCGAGCATCACTTTCCAGTGAGGGGGTATGGTATCGCTCTCCTTGTTCAGCTTTGCATAGCTGTACGAGGGATTCCAGTTCAGTGTCACCTCAACCGGTACCCGTACGTTGTGGGTTTCGATGTTGTAAATGTTGATATGACTCAGGCCACCGCCACGGGTGAGTGCCGATTTTAGCCGGATGGCGCAGTTGGTATTGTTGGCCTGCAGGTCGTACACCTCAACGTGGTTGATTCCTCCTGATGTTTCACTTCCAAAGGTGATTAATCCGCCACCCCGGCGTGAAATACAGTTGCGAATAACCACATACTCAGTAGGACGGTTTACGCGCAATCCGTCGGCATCGCGCCCCGATTTAAGGCAGATGTTATCATCGTTGCAGTCGATGTCGCAGTTTTGAATCAGAATTTTCGACGAGGAATCGATGTCGACACCATCGGTCGAAGGGCCGTGTCCGCCAATGTTGTTGTTAATGGTTAGTCCGTCGACTGTTACCTGATCGGAATAAAGCACATGAACAGTCCAAAAACCACTCTGCAGCATGGTCAAATCGCTGATGGTAATATTTTTTGAATTGGAAACCAGCACGGTACGTACCCTTTTGCAGTCATAGTCAGATGCCCAGCGCAATCCTTTGGGCGTGTATTCTTCACGAAGTTGCCAGTAACGTTCCCAGTGGTAGCGCCCCTGTCCGTGTATGGTTCCTTTGCCTGTAAGCGCAGCATTTTGCTGGTCGATGATGTTGACAATGGCAGCCGGCCAAACCATTTCGATGCCCGCCACACGGGTGTCGATGTCGGGATAATATTCAAGTCCAATCACACCACGCAGTTCTACGTTTTCGCCAATGTGCAGGTTGACATTGCTTTTTACAAACAGGGATCCGGTAAGATACATCCCCGGCTCAAACACCACAGTGCCTCCTCCTGCAACTGAACACGAATCGATGGCCTGCTGGATGGCTTGGGTCGATAAGATAAGACCACCACGATTGGCTCCGAATTGGTTGACACTTAAGGTGAGTCCTTTATCGGGAAACGATTGTGCACCAACATCTTTTGTCCAGTCGTTGTTGGCTGTTTGGGCTATAAAAGGCAATAATAATAAAACTGTTATTGCGTAAGTTCTTAATTTCTTCATTCCTTTCAATTCAAAAGTTTGTTACTTGTTTGTGAAATCGAACCAAATATTCATCAATATTCCTTCGTCTCCTTTTTTGATACGTATGCTCGATGGTTCACTGTTGGGTCCCATCTGGCTGGTAGGTTTAAAAGCACGAATCGAATTGATCTCGTATAAGAAGGAGAGATCACCTGCCGGAAAATGGGGCAACGAACGTCGTAAGGTTCCTGCTGGTTCAACCGGCGTAAAAAGCCGTAAGAACAGGTTGTTGTTTTCGGATGCAAAGGTCATCGGCACATTGTTTTTTGTGCCAATGCTGGCCCAGTAAGTATTGGCATGGTAACCTTTGAATTCGGGGTAAACAAGGTTTTTAAAGTCTTCACCGGTGATGGTATTGTTGTAATCTTTCTGCCAGAGATTGTAGGTGGTTCCTTTCATTCGGTTTTTGTAAACGCGGTAGGGGCCTTTACCAAACCAGGTAATGTCGGTCGACTGATCTTCGGGGAAGCTGAAGGTGATGCCCCACACATCGATTTTATCGGCAACATAACCGCCGTCGAAACCGCCGTCGTTGGTGGCTTTGTTGAGGCTAACCATGTCCATTTTTACTTTTCCGTCGGGGTACATTTCCCAGCGGATGGAGTCGATCCCACCTTTGTACCAGGCAGTGAATACTGCATTATTGCCTTCATTACGGCTTTCAAAACGATCGTATTCAGCTTTCATTCCAATGGCAACAGGACCATTATTGAAGGGGAGCTCGCCTTTCGGAGTGAGCACCTTTTCGATCATACCTGTTGAAGTGCTAAACGAAAAACTGGTTCCGGCAGCACTGAGTGTGAGTAAGCCATTTTCCTCGGAATGCGATGCTTTGCCACTTGTATTGCTGTACATTCCGTCTTTTCGTGCAAGGAACTGTGCTGCCGTGCGTACGGGCCAGGTCCAGGTGTAAATTTCTTTACCAAAAGGATCGGTGGCGCTTATTGATAATACATCGCCATCGAAAAAGTTAGCGGGCAAAGCCATTTTTACCTTGCGTGTTTCGCCGGGTAAAATCGAAGGCAATTCAATGCTGCCCTCGGCAATGGTTCGAACCTGTGTGTCTTCCCATGGTCCGGGTATGGTGGTGAGCTGATAGCTCATTTTACACTGGTTGAGGTTGGTATACAGGTAGGTGTTGCTGATTAAGAATTCGCCCTTGAACGACGGAGTAATCATAAGTGGCTCAAACTGAATGGGTGCCCATACTTCCTTGATGGTGAAGAAGCTGCCTTCTTTTTCCCGGAAAGGACCCACAATTCCGTCGGGAGCATGTTGCCCGTCAGAATCGATCGAATCGTTCAGATCGGTACGTATGACTGCATCGTCGTTATAAGCCCAGAGGAAGCCACCGGCAAAGAGCGGAGAACTGGTCCATTTGGCCCAGAAATCGTCGAGACCGGCACCATGTCCTTCGTCGTAAAGCCCATGCAGAAATTCAGTGGGCATAAATATTTTTTCGCCATTGTTAAAGCGGTGTACACCGGTCTGGTATTGCGGGTAATGGTGGGTATCGATGTCGTCGAAGTCGGCCCAGCCATGAATTACGTCCCGCTTTTGCGGATCGAGTGCTTCAAACAAAGGGTCGATGTCGTAGTTCCATCCACCTTCGTTTCCATTGCTCCAGAGAATAACGCTTGGGTGGTTTACGTCGCGGTCGATCATTTCCCTGACCAGTTTTGTTCCTATTTCAGTGCCATAGGCATTTTGCCAGCCGGCCAGTTCATCAACAAAGAATAGTCCCAATGAGTCGCAGGCATCCAGAAAGTGCTTGTCGGGCGGGTAGTGTGCGCGTACGGCATTCATGTTCATCTCTTTGATGAGCTTTACATCCATCACCGATATTTCTTTGTTGGTGCAACGTCCGCCTTCGGGCCAGAAGGTATGACGGTTAACCCCCTTCAATACTACTTTGGTGCCGTTAACATAAATTCCGTCCTGTGGTCGTACCTCAACGGTTCGGAAGCCAATGCGTTCGTTAATGACATGAATTTTTCTGCTTTTGCTGATGAGTTCAACCGTGAGTGTGTAAAGGTTGGGCGTTTCGGGAGTCCAGGGTTTTACACCTTCCCATTTAGCCGAAATAAGTGCTGTATTTGCATTTTTCTCGATGTGTGTTTCAAATACAGGGAATTTTTTTCCCTTGTCGTCGGTGATGTAGGAGCGAAGCGAAGCATTGTTGCTGATGTTTTCGAGCTCAAGGTGTCCTGTAAACGAACCATCGGCTTTCGGATCGACCTTGATTTGCGCGATATGACTTTCGGGCAAAACTTCTAAAAACACCGGCCGGTAAATCCCGCCAAAGAGCCACCAGTCGGCCATGCGTTCGGCAGCATTGACAAGGCGGTCGGCTGAGTGTTTCGAAACATGTACTTCGAGCAGATTTTCTTCACCCACTTTCAGTTTATCTGTAATATCATACTTAAAGCGATAAAAACCGCCCTGATGGATGTCGCCCGCCTGAATGCCGTTAATCAGCACCCTGGTGTCGGTCATAACCCCTTCAAAAACAATATTTACCACTTTGTTCTTCCAGTCTTCGGGAACATCAAAAGTCGTTTTGTAGTGACCGGTTTCGTCGCTGGGACTTTTACCTCGCTGTTTGTACCAGCGTCCGTAAGTGTATTCGCCAAAACCCTGTAGTTCCCACTGCGATGGGACCCCGATTTTTGACCACGTTTTGCTGTTGGCTCCGTCGGAACAGTAAAAATCCCATTCAACAGTAGACCCCAAACCGGTACCTGATAAGTAAACGATGTTAGTTTCCTGTGCTTTGCTGAAAAACACAAAGACCGAAATCAGGAAGGATAGAAGTAAAAATTTTCTGAACATGAGTTATTCTTGTTTAGTATTTTGCCACTTACATTGATATGCAAATATTAGTATAAATCGACATTGCAAGGGGTAATATTGTACAGCATACACCCGACAAACTGGTTTATTCTGGTGCTGTAGGATATGCTGTTTACAGTTTTCCCCGTGCAATGTTTGGCTGTTTATTACTTGTTTCATTTTTTCAATCAATTTGTTTCAATTTTTACCATTATACAATTTATGAATGAAAGCCGCCTTCCCATCGGGCGAGATTCCTTCGAGCGAAATTTTCACTGTGGCTGGCCTGTTTGCATTATAAAATGAAACCCTGGCAATTCCGTTTTCGTCGGTATTAATTACCGGTGCCCACAACAAGGTGGTACGTCGGTCGTTTTGATTAAGCTGCTGCTTGTTTTCGTATTTTGGTGAATAAAACTTTCGGCTTTCATAATAGCCGCGTACTTTGTGTAACAGCTCCCCTGAACTGTAGTCATCGTAATTGGAAAGTCGTTTTGTGTATACTGCGATAACGCCACCTTTTTGAGCCAGGCTGTTGTGGGGCCACATAATCAGGCTGCTTGGTTCATATACCACCTCAATTCTTTCTACTACATCCATGGGCAGGTTCTCAATAGTGAGCTGATCTACTTCCATCCCATCGAGCAAAAACATGGGACTTGACTGCTCCCGCGGATTGCTTAAACCTTTGATATAGACTGTCTGTCCATCGTAAAAAACTCTGGAAATACTTCGGCTTAAAAAGTACAGCGGGCCAGGATAGGAAAGGTCGTTTTCGTCGGTGATGACGGCCATGTCGGCCTTGGGGTAAGGACGCAAATGACTGTCGTTGATGTCGATGTCGTCGACTATTTTTTTAACAAGAATATCCTCAAGCAGAATTTCATATTTCCATGGATGATTTTCCTTGTCATCGCTGTAACGTTTTGAAGCTTGCTGTTGGTATTTTTCAATTTTTTCGGGGCGGGGAAGATCAAAATCGTTGAACGAAATAAGTGGCACTGGTGGCATGAAAGTATTCACCTTTACGCTTTGCTTTCTGTTTCTTTTTTCGGGAACAGCAAAGGCAATTTCGGTCGAATCGGGCAAAACCAGTCCTGTAAGAACAAATTCACCCTTGTCATCAGTGGTGATACTATCGTGAAAGAGTTGCTCTTTTTGCTTCATCGACAGGGTAAGCAGCGTATTTTTAAGTGTTTTTCTGAACAGATCCTGTGTTGCGCTGCCTGTCATGGTGATACCATATTGCTTTTTGACTGCAATCTCGGTTGTTGAAGCAACTAGTTCATTCCAGGTGTAATCGCTCCAGCCCTGGGTAAGCATCAGCAGGTCGAGATGGTCGGCAGCCGCTTTGTTGCTTTCATCGAAGTAATAGCCCGGTGCTTCGATGTGCCCCTTCAAATCGGATTCAAGCATAAGCGAAGTGAAAATGTTTAGTGGATACCCGGAAAGTGAAGGTGAAAGCTGTCCGTCGGTTACTGAAAGTGAAAGGTTTGCATTCTTTACCGGACTCCCGTCGCTGTAGCTTGCTTTTATTTCGATGTTGGCTTGCTCAAAAGGAAGGAGGGTTTCCTTGTCGCACTTTAAGTCCAAGTGTACTTTGTCATTCTTGACAATAAAAACCAGTCGGTCGCGCAGTGGAAGCCGCATGCTGTCGAGCAGGGTAATCTGGTTGATGCCCATGGGCAGCTTGCTGTGTGCCACCTTGTGACTAAGGTATGGGCGGTTGACCCAAATCGAAGTTGAATAATGAAGCATGCCCCTTGAGCTGATCAAAAGGTAGTATTTTGCCGGCTCAACTTCCATGGTGTTGGATTTCAGTCGGATGTTGAGCATGCTGTCGCTGTTGCTTATGGTCATGAGCAGCAAGTCGGTGGCCGCGGGAAGCGGGTAACGCTGTTCGTAACCATCAATTTCAGCATAATAGCTTTTGCCCTTTTCAGGTTTGAAGGTCACTTTTCCCATTCCCCGGTGACTGCTGGCAAAACCGGTAAGCTTATTGCCTGTGCTGTCGTAAATTGAACCCTCGATGTCAATTCCATTTCCCTGGGCATCGAGTGCTTTGAAAGCAATATTATTGCTGATACCGCTGGTCATTTTTCCACCTTCGGGCAGGAACTGTAAATCGATGTGCGCTATTTTACTAACGATTTCATTGGTTTCAGTGCGATTAATGATGCTGTCGAAATGGCTTTGATAGTCGCTTGCCTGCTCTAAAACCGGGGTGATGAGTATGCTTTTTTGAAAAAGAAAGGCAGCAGGGAAATTGCTTTGATAAGCGGTGTAAGCACGTAAATTGTATTTTCCGGGTTTTAGCCTGTACTGATGAAGAATGAAGTCGCCGTAAGAACTTCCTTCGACTACAGCCAGCATATTGCGTGCAGCTAAATTGCTGTTTTGATCGTATAATTCGACATACAAATTTCGCAATGGCGCAGGGTCGGGAGTTAAAGTGTGAGCATTAAGTAGGTAGGCTTTGAACCAGATGGTGTCGTTTTGGGCATAAATTTCCCTGTCGGTATGAAGGTAAATTTTCTCGACAGGATTTGAACGAAGGAAGTCAATGTTGGGTTGATAGTTGTTGCTGCTTCTGTTTTGCGACGAAGTGTACAATGAAAAAAAAAGCAGCACCAGGACAAAACTTATTTGTCCTGGTCTGCTTGTCAATATTTTGTTAATAATTTTCATTGTTTCGGATGATTAACTTTTCACCGAACGATTCTCCATCGATCGTCAGAACCAACAGGTAGATACCCGAAGGGTGATTTGAAGTGTCGATGTTTATGGAATTTAATCCGGCTGCTTGCGATGTCTTTTCAAAGAGCTGAACCCTTTTACCGGTAAAATCATAAAGTTGTGCCGATACTTCCTGCCTGCTTTTAAGCCGGTATTCGATGCTTACATTGGTACTGGCAGGGTTTGGGTACACCTTCATCGACTGATGGTTTAGGACTGAAGTTGCTTCTTTTGAGCTCAGTATATCACGTACTGCAACAAAATACATTGGGTAATCCGATGAAGCCTCGACCGTGTTGGGACCTAAAATCACCGTATCGCCAGCAAAAACTTCTTTTTCATACAAAGCCATTTCGTGTGCAGGGGTGGTGATGCCCGATACGGTGATGGTTTCATCTTTGCGTTCAAAGCCAGCCAGCCATGCGGGAGGTGTTGTGCTTGCTGAAAAGAAAACAGCAATAAAGCCGTTCTCGGTAAGTTCAAATCTGGCCAGCGTATCTCCTTTGTTCCAGGCGTTCGACTTGGTCGAAGAGGTAATCCATTCGCTGCCCTGCCATCTTGTAGGAAAATCGGATGCCTTGATGGTTTTATTGGCGTAAACCGAGGTTTCGGTGTTGAGATCAAATTTTACCTGCCAGTCGGATGCATTTAAAAGGTCGTTAACCATCAGGTTTTTGATCATTTCACCTGTTCCGCGGTAATAACCCGACAGCATTTTAACTGCTGGTTTGCTTAGCGGGAAATCCATGTCCGAAGCAAGGTAATAGCCGGGATGGGGTGGTTGGTTGTACGATGAATTTTGCCAGGAGATGGCCGCACGGTAAACGGGGTCGTGCATCAGGGTGTACAAGCGGTGTTCGGTTTCCATGGTGGTGGTAAATACTCTGAGCGATTGACTGTTGTCGTTGCGAAGAATGAGCTCTTCCCGCCAGTCGCCAAACAGGTCGGCCTGCAGGGTGGGTGTTGCCTTTGATCCATTGTTCGAACTGGTTCCATTTCCTGTTAAGAGGCGTGTGCTGCGGTTGAATTTAATGCTCCACTTATCGATGCGATTGCTGTTCATCAGCTCGCGGCTCAAATCGCCATCCCACCAAATTACAAAGTTGATTGCATTGGGAATTGCACCGGCATAATTGCCGTCTAAATTGTACAAGCCCAGACCACCTGAACCCCAGTAATGAAAACCGGGAACTTCGGGGTCGAGTTCGGCGGCACAGCCACGCCCGGTATCATCGCCGCCGTTGTAACGCCATATTCTTTCTCCGCTATCGGCATAGCGAACCGAAATTCCATAAGGAGAATTTTCGTGACACATGAAAACCATGGGCCTGGGATCGTTTTTCTTCATGTAGGTAACATGGGCGGCATCGCCGTGCCCCAAGCCTGATGAATTCAGTCCTTCGCCGGTTCCGGAAATGACTGCTGCACCGGTAACCAGGTCCTGCCGTCCATCGCCGTTGGCATCGATTACATGGATGCCATGATTACCCTGTCCGTAATACGAGCCATTACCCGAAGCGTTGGAGTCGAAGGTCCAGGCACGGCTTAGTTCACCGTTGCGCCAGTTCCATGCGGCCATGGTCAGACGGGTGTAATAACCCCGCTGAAATACGGCCGAAGGTTTTTCACCATCGACATAGGCGACTGCTGCGTTGTATCGGTCGAGACGGTTTCCGTAGTCATCGCCCCACGATGAAACGTTCCCTCGCACAGGCCAGTAGGAGGTAGTGGCCAGTTCTTCGCCTGTTTCTCCATCGAATACGGTAAGGAACTCGGGCCCCGAAAGAATGTATCCCCACGGATTGCGGTATTCTTTGCTATGATCGGTGTTGGCAGCTGGTCCCCTGCTAAGGTAATTGCCACTGGCATCTTTGGTTCCAGGGGCTGTTTTGCACATGATTTCGGCCTTTCCGTTGCCATCGAAATCGAAGACCAGAAACTGTGTGTAATGTGCGCCGGCCCTGATGTTGGGGCCTAGGTCGATGCGCCACAGGTGTTCACCATCGAGGGTGTAGCCATCGAGCAATACATTGTCGGTGGTGCCACCCTGAGAGTTGTCTTTTGCATTGTCGGGATCCCATTTGAGCACAATGTCGTATTCTCCATCGCCATTCAAATCACCGGTACTGGCATCGTTGGGATAGTAAGTTCCTCCGTGCTGCCCTTTACCCGGCCTGTTCAGGGGAATGTCAAAATAACCGGCATTTTCACCTTCGTTGTCGTTGATGATTCGCGCCATTTCTTGATTCTCCTGTTCAACTCCGTTGATAAGGGCTTTTACAAAATAACGGCTGTTTTGAGGGGCATTGGCATCAAAATAGGAGGTGGTGCCTGTTATCGGATTGTCGTTAATTTTGCTTGTGTTACGGTAAATATTGAAACCGGTATTAAAATCTTCGTCACTCAGTAAACGCCACGACACCAGATAACCATCGCCTTTTTTTGCTGCAATGGCTCCTCTGTCGAGCCGTTCAACCTGCTTTTGTGCAAGAAGCTGTGGTCCGAAGATGCCGGATAATATGAGTGCTGTAAGTACAAAAAATAATTTCTTCATCACTTTCTTCTCCTGAGTTCTGTTAAAGAATTATTGCTTAATAATTTTATGCTTGTAAATCGTATTGTCTGTTTTGATTTCCACGAAATAGATGCCGGCATGGAATGCCGAGACATCGATATAGTGTGGCTTATTGCCTGAAAGTTGCCTGCTTGTAAGCGTTTTGCCACTTAGGTCGCTAATAATCAGTTCAACATTGTTTGCCTCCTTGTTTTCAATTATCAGCACATCGCTCACCGGGTTAGGATACATTTTGACGGACGATTGTTTGATGGACAGGGCCGAGGTGGCTTTGGCTACTTTAATCAGGCCTTTGCTTTCGAGTTCCGACAAGTCCCACACCAGTCCCTCGCCGGGTGTTTCTGGAGAAATGACGTCGAAACTTCCCGAAATGTTTTCACTTTTAAAAAGGGTGAATTCATTTCCTTCGGCAAATTCGCGGGTAGTGGAATTGATAATTTCCAGTTTTCCACCCAACTGAACGGAGCCTGCTACCACATAATCGATGTAATTAAACAGCGGGTTGGCTTTTACTTCAAGCTTTGAGCCATTGTTGAATTTCAATATTTTGTTGATGGTCATAAATCGTCCGGTGCTTGCCGAACCAGGAGCCAGCGTTCCCAGAAAATCGACCGAAACATTGCCTCCAATGATGCCTTCACCGCTAAGCTTTGCTCCGCTTTTGACCGAAACGTTTCCGTTGCCGGTAGCACTGCCCGATGTGTTCTCCACTTTCAGAACGCCATGGTTGATGATTGTTCCGCCAGTGTAGGTATTGTTGTTGGTAAGGGTGAAGGTGCCACTACCCACTTTGGTAAGGCTCCCGGCGTTGATGGTTCCATTGAATTCAGAATCGATGTCTTTCGAACCAATCCGGTAGTTCTCGCTGCCGGTAAGTGATCCGTTGCCTGCCAGGGCTCCCAGTATCAAAGTGGTGCCTTTGTCGTTGTAGGTGTATAAATTGGAGTTGACAATCAGCAGTGCATTTGGTAAACCATTGCTGTTGTTTATTCTTAAATCGGCACTGCTTCCGGTGGCACTGCAATTCAAAGTACCTTCAAATTGGCTCATATCTCCATTCAGATCGGTGCGAACAAAAGGAATATGCATGTTGAGGGTGCCGGCTCCTGTAAGTTTTCCGGTATAGTAGCCCCTGCTGTCCATCCAGATGTCGGCTGTTTTTCCTTCGGGAACATCAATGTTCCAGCTTAGGGTGCTGTACGAACCGCTGTTGTCGTTGCAGCGAAGCGTTCCTCCTTCGAGCGAAATGGTTTTGCCCGGGTTGGTATTGTCGTTTAACAGGCTAATACTTCCTTCTTTCAAAATGGTAAGCGAATGGGTATTATTGCCGGCCAGAACAAGATTCCCTGCTCCGGTTTTAGTCAGCACACCGCCGGTGATCCTTTCATTCCACTGAAGGTTTTGTGTATTTCGGAGGGTGGCTCCATGGGTCCCGATCTTTAAAGCACGATCGGTTTTATTTTCACCTGTAACAGCCAGCGTTGCCCCGTCGATTTCAAATAAATCGGGATTATTGCTCATAGGCCCAATTGCTCCTGTTTCCTGAGCGTTGGGCAGTTTTTGAAGCAAGAGCGTACCTTCTTGTAACAACACCTTGCCGGTAAAATCGTTGTTGTTGGCAATGTAGAGTACTCCGCTACCTGTTTTCGTAAGCGTGGCATTGCCTGCAATGGTTCCGTTTCCGGTGAAAGTATAATTCTCGCTTGCATTGACCAATATCGATGATGGCGTAACCTCACTGTTGATATTCACTGATTTGCTAAGCGCATTGTCGTTGAAAACGACTGCATCCTGATCGACAAAAATATCGGGCGTACCGTTGTTAACAAAGTTTTCGGTGAGCGATAAATCCCATTCGCTGCCGGTTTTGTCGCCCTTCCACTCGATGGTGCTTGCGGCACGAACGGCTTTTATTTCGAGATATAGCTTGCCATCGTTCAGTTTTAATTTTGAAGGAGTGCCCGAAATGCCTTCTACCACAATGGTTTCAATATCGCCATTTACTTCGCCGTTGATCTCGGCCAGCAGGTAGTCGCCGGCTTCCAGTTTTTCTTCTCCTTCATTAAAATGTGGCTTAATATTGAAGACTACCTTGTTGTCGAAAGTGAAAGCACCATCGATGATTAAGCTGTCGTTCATTGATGAAGTGGGTGAATACAGGTCGAAAACCAGACTGGAACCTTCTTCCATGCTCAGGCTGTTGCCGATGGTTAATGTGGCACTTGAGTCGGCCGGGCCGGTCTCAAGGATGGATCCATAGCGCATGCTTACCCCGTTCCCGAGTTGACCTGCCGCATTGAGCTCAGCAAAGTGTTTCAGCACGATGGGACTGTTTTCAAGTGTTCCATTGATAATGATATTTCCAGCCCATACTTCAGTTGTTCCGGTGAAGTTATGGTGGCCATTGATGGTAAGTGTTCCAACACCCTGTTTTACCAGCAGCATTTCGCCCGAAAGTTTTCCTTCGGAAGCTTCGAGGGTATAAGCGCCTTCTGAATTAACACTTACAACTTTGGGGGCTACATCGGCGCTGATGTTAACAGTAAGATCGCTACCGGCTGAGATGTCGAAAAGTACATGTTGCCCATCGGTAAAGAGGGTGTCCTTACCGTCGGATTTCCAATTGGCAGCACTTTTATCCCAGTTTCCCTGGCCCGAATATACCAGTCGTTTATTGCTTATTGCCGGTGGTGGCGGGCTGGTGATCCCTTCGGCTTCGCCCAGGAAGTAGCTAACATGTGGCGGCTGGTTGTAGCCGCACATTTGCCAGCATACAGCCTGACGGTACTGATGATCGTGCATCAGTGTATAATTGCGGTAGCTGGTCGGATCGGTGGTGGTATAAATGCGGATGGCCGTATTGGCCTCGTTGCGCCATACCACTTCTTCGCGCCAGTCGCCAAAAAGATCGGCCTGCAGCGAAGGGGTTCCCTTGGTATAGTTGTTTGAAATGGCCCCTTTGGCAACGAAAATATTGCCTTTACCAAATTTTGAGATAGAACCGGTGCCATAACCACTTGCTGTTGAAAAATTGGTATGATCGAGCAATTCATCGAGTAAATCGCCATCCCAGAAAATTCTGTAATTAACCGATCCGCCTGCATCAATTCTTTCAAGGGAGGAAGCAGAAAAAGAGTAATTACTTCCCCATAGCTCTGCCCCTTTGTAATCATCGCTGATATTGGCAGCCATACAACGCCCGCAGTCGCGACCGAGTACATCGTGAATAAGAATCTCACCGGTGGCACCATCGTACAATATGGTGCCATACATGGGTGAATTTTCGAGGCATTTCCATATTTCAGTTCCTTTTCGGAAAGGATCGAGGTCGCCTACATGCAATGCATCGCCATGGCCCATTCGGGTTGAATAAAGGCCTTTCCCGTCGTCGTCGACGGTCATGGAGCCCCATACAATTTCATCGCGGCCGTCACCATCGACATCGGCAATGGTGTAGTTGTGGTTTCCCTGTCCGTAGTATGGATCGCTGGTGTCGGTTGCTTTCCACTCCCAACGCAGCTGAAGTTTTTTGTTCACCACATCGTAAGTGCGCATCACCGTTCTGGTATATATTCCACGACCAATGAAAAGGCTGGGTTTTTGCCCATCGAGATAGGGGGCACCAAAGAAATATTTACTGGCGCGGTGGCCATAGGCTTTGTTTGGATTCTCAGGCCACCACCAGCCTGAGCTGATGCGGGGAATAAAATTGACCCGGTCGAGTTCGCTTCCTGTCTCACCATCGATGAGCGAGAGAAACTCGGGGCCGGCATTCATGTATTGCATGTTGGCGGTGGTGCCAACCGAATAGCGGTAGTTGGTTCGTCCGTCGTTGTCGGTATCGCCAATCTGGGTGCCGTCGCCAAAAATGGTTCCTTCCGAGCTGCGCATAAACACTTCGGCCTTTCCGTCTTCATCAAAGTCGAAAGCAGCAATGTTGATTTCTACATCGGGGAGTATGTTGGGGCCGACGTTGATTTCCCAAAGGAAGGTTCCGTCCTGCTTGTAAGCTTCAAAATAAGAGTAGTTGGTATTGTCTTCATTCCAACCTTTGGCTATGCGTTTTACGATGATTTCATATGCGCCGTCGCCATCAAGATCGGC
The DNA here is from genome assembly GCF_050433125.1 of Roseimarinus sediminis. Taxonomy (NCBI): domain Bacteria; kingdom Pseudomonadati; phylum Bacteroidota; class Bacteroidia; order Marinilabiliales; family Prolixibacteraceae; genus Roseimarinus; species Roseimarinus sediminis. The sequence continues at coordinate 353,918 of NZ_JBNPXV010000002.1, forward strand.
TGTGGTGGCATCGTTAATTTCGTAAATTGAGGTATTTCGTGTTTTGAGGATAATTTCCTTGTATTGTTTCTGAAGCGGGGTAACAGCGGGGGAGGGTGACTGCTCTGTCCCGTTTGCGATGGCCCTTACGGTGTAACTGGAGGCAAGTGTTCCCTGCGTATCGGTATAGTTGGACACTTCGAGCGGGAGCTCATTCAGCTTCTCACCATCGCGGTAGAGGTTGTAGGTGGTTCCGTACCATTCGGAACCCGGAATTCGCCAGCTGACAAAAACACCGTTGTCGGTTTTAACAGCTACCAAACCACGGTCGAGGGTTTCCATTTTGCGCTGGGCAACACCATCATTAATTGAAAAGATAAAAAGTAATGCCAGCAGGGCAGAGCTTAAAAGGATGGATAAATTTTTACTGTTCATTTTATTTTGTGATTTCGTATGGCTCATTATCATTTGAAGGGACAAGTAGATAGCTTGGTAAATGAACGTTGATATTTAGAAATAGTTTAAATAAAAAGGCTGCCCGGATAAGGATGCTGAAAATGAAACCTGTTCATTTTAATACAATTACCTATCGCAGACAGCCTCTTCTGAATTAATTATTGTTGGTCATGAATTTATTTTACAAGCAGACGGTTGTAAAGCGCTTCATTTCCTGATTGTACCTTCACAATGTAGGCACCTTTTTCATTGAAATGAATGGTCTGAAGACCACCTTGTGTAAATTCCTTCACGTAAACTGAAGCACCAGCCAGATTAATGATTTCAACCTTGTATTTGCTGTCGAAATTGGTGTTAATATGGAAGGTACCTGTAGTTGGGTTCGGGAACAACTTCAGGTTCATGTTCAAAGCTTCGACACTTGATGGTCCGTATTCGATGTTTACCTTGTTACTGTACAGGGTGTATGAATTGCCTTCGGCATCCTGTACCTCAGCAAAGTAATACAGTGTGTAATTACCAGGATTGCTCAGATAAGTTGCGTATGAAAGATCGCTAACTCCTGTTTCCTCAACATTTCCATCGGCATCTTCAAGCAGCCACATACCGGCCAGGAAGACTACTTCTTCGGGAATATTAACAGTAACTGTTTCGGTCATTTCGCCATTGGCAATTACCTGGTCGTCGGCAGGTGAAACGGAAAGGTCAACCACATTGATTTGCTTCATGTTGGTGGTTTGAACGTTTTCCGAAGTAACTGCTACAACAAAGTAAGTACCTGCTGTGGCAAACATAGGAGCGTAAGTAGGAGCATCTACTGCAGCTGGTTCGAATGAATTCCAGGGTCCGCTAACATTTTCGGCCCATTTCCATTCCCAACTGGTAACCCCGTCAACATTTACCAAACCAATTGCTGTTGCAACGGGAGTATTGGGTGTTGTGAAGTCTAAAGCTGCATTGTCGAGAGCAAAAGCGTTGGTGTTACGGGCAGTTACTACAGTAATTGAATCAGTAGCATCGAAAGTAGCGTAAGGTTCGAAACCTTCTTCAGGACAAACAATTTTTGCAGAGTTGATCCAAACGCTTACATCGGCCATTACATCGCCATCGTAAATAATTTTACCATTGTCTTTAATATAGGTAACACTTTCGAGGGTGTCGGCAACAACACGCCAGGGAAGAACCTGACAATGTAAAACAGCATTGTCTTCAACTGAAACGTTACCGCCATTGCCTTTTCCGTCTTCATAAAGCAATTCTTTTGCCACGAAATACGATGAACCTGAAAGCTTCAGCAGACCCATGTTGGTCATACGGAAATAGGAAGTGGTAACATAGGTACCTGAAATTACATTCATTACACCACCTTTAACTTCCTGCCATGATCCTCTGATATTCAGCGTGTCATCACCAAAATCGAAAGTGGCTTCTGAGCCCGGATCGATACCGAAAGTATAAACGGTATCATTCACTTCTGATTTCCATACCGGATAATTTGGAACAACACCATTGATGGTATCAAGACCTGCCACATAGAAATTGTTTTTCGATGGATTGGCAACCGGGTTCCAGTTGGCCGGATCCATGGCATCGGTTGAGACAAGACCTGACCAGGTAAGACCTTTTCCTGTTGAAGAGGCACTTTCGACATTGTAGAGTAGTTCCACACTGGCGTGCGTACCGCCGTCGATTACCGCTTCAACAATTACATACATATTTCCTTCAGTATCGAACGAAGGCTGGAAAGACGCTTCGGTAGCTGCCGGATCGAATGATTGATAAGGGCCACCGGGTACGGCTGAATATTTCCACTCGATAGATGTGGGAGTTGAAGTAAACTGAGCAGTCATGGTGGTACCCAGTTCACCTACGCGAACTACCTGGAAAGGAAATTCGGCCGGAGCAAACGAAATGGCGTCGGATACAATAAAGAATTCGGCTTCATTGGCAGTTGCAACGCCATCAACCAGACATGATACAAAGAAAGTACCCGAAGAGGCGAAGCTGGGAGCAAATTGGGCCGTGTTACCGCCGGCAAACGAAGTATATGTTTCTTCTCCTGCCTTACGATATCTCCACTCAAAAGTAGTGGCATTGGCTACTGCATCGGTATTAATTAAATGCAGGGTATCGGTAGTTACCTCATTATTTTTTAATACCTGACGTTCGGAATTCTCGATGCCAATGTAGCTTTTAGGTACGGCAGTAAATACAGTGATGTTGCTTACGGCATCGTATGCACGGGCGATTGAATATTCGCTTCCGCCATTGATCCAGTTTTCAGAAATAGGAGTGTAATTACCTGTAACGGTTAATTTACCGTCGCCGGTGATTAATACCTGTCCATCTTCGTAACCATCGTACTCTCTGAAGAACGATTCATACAAGTAAACTTCACCTCCGGTAATGTAGATTTTACCTGCACCGCCATCGTTTTTGCCATTACTCATGGCCAGGTTGTTGAATTGGGCTCTTCCACCTTCAACACGCAACCAGGCATTGGCAAAATCCATACGGGGTGAATTGGTTCTGGTAAAGCTGAAAGTACCGCTTTTTACCTGTACACCGGTAAAACCGTATTTGATTTTTGGTCGGTACGAGAAAGTAGCAGTGTCTTCCATCATAATTACAAGCCTCGACTGATAGGCATCGTCGGAAGCACCGGCAATGGTTAAGTCGTTTACATCGATGTTGTCACCACCACTTACTTCAACAACGAAGGGCTGAGCACCAGGGTTGGCAGCAGTATCGGGCATTGGAATTGTAAGAATATTGCCAACGGGAGAACCTGCCGGATCCCAGTTGTCTTCGATGATGAAATTGTTGCTTGTAGCGCCGGTCCAGGTCATTTCAACCTGGGCATTCGCAAGATTAGCAAAAGCCACCAAACCTACAACGAGGGCGAAGCTTTGCCAAAGTTTACGGGTTTTACTTCCCGAATTAAAAAGGAAAAAGTTTCTCATAATTTCAAAATTTAGATTATTAAAGATTCGTTTCATATGATTTATTCTAAAGGTAAAAACCAGTTATTTCTGTCGGCTAATTTAATACGTACAGCTTCGCCATCCATTCCTGCCTTGTTCAGTTTTTCAGCTACCTTATCGGCAAGAATTGAATTATCGCCATTGCGGATGGCCAGACGTACGAGGTCGTTCCAGCGCTGACCTTCGAAGGCCAGTTCGAGAGCGCTTTCTTCAAGGATGTGTTGTTCGATTTCGCTGAGCGAATCACTGACAATCTCATGGCTGGTGAGACTTACCCTGTTGCGGACACCATTGTTACGAAACCAGGGTTGACGCAATCCCGGAGGAATGTCGCCCGAGCTGGTCGAACGGGCATCAAAATCGTAGGGGAAGGGCAGTTCTGTTTGGTGACGATGGGTAAAGTCGTTGCTGGCAGCATTGGGATCCGAACCGGGGAAATTAGCACGTATGCCATTGTTCAACAGGGCATAGGCTACACGGTGTTGTCCATCGCGGTTGGCTGCTTCGCTATAACGAAGATGCAGACCGGCAGCCCGCCACAGAAACCAGCGACCCGATTTGTCGAGCAGGTCGAAACCCGGATTGTATTTACTGTAGTCGTAGATGTATTTCATAATTACCGGGTCACCGTTGTCGATGTCGTATGAGCCGGGCAAACCGAAGGCAGAAACATAGTTAAGTACCGTGTATTCGTTGCCGTCGTTGTCGTACCAGGTATAGCCGTCGGGCTTGAAGAAGTAGCCCCTGAAATCACCTTTAAACGAGTTACGCTGTACCTGGTTGTTCCAGTTATCGATGGCCTCCTGTGAGGGTTTTAGCAGGTATTCTCCACCTTCCTTGGCAAAGAGCTCAATGAAGGGACTGGGTTCGTTTAACTGATCGAAATAAAGTACCCACAGCCATTCGTTGTAATAATTACTGCTCTCAATATCGTAAAACATATACGGCCAGTTGTTACGGATACTGAAACGGTCGTTTTCGTAATAGCGCGAATAACCACTGTTATAACGTGCTGTTGAAGCCGACAGGGTAGCCGAGGCATCGAAAGGCAGTTTGTAACGGTCGTACGGGTTGTTAATGTCTTCAACGGTGCTTCTTTCCATAATGTTTTTGAAAGTAGATGCTGCCATATGGTAATCACCATTCCACAAATAAAGTTCACCCAAAAGGTATTCTTTATCGATGTACATGTACTGGCTGTTGAAAGTCGAAATGGTGGTGATGAGCGATTCGTCGGTGATCTTCGACTTGTAGGGCAGGCTCACCATGGTGTTCAACAGCGTATCAACCATGACCTCGAGGGGCAGGTAGGGGACATTTTCCAAAGCCGCCGGGTTAAGGTCTTCTACCTCGTCGATGGGTTTTGTAAAATAAGGAACTCCGCCTTTTTCCCTGTCGGAAAAATGAAGCGCCACCTGCATGTAAGCCCAGGTGCGCACTGCAATGACTTCGGAGTAACGGATGTTGTATTCTTCCCTGTTGATTTTATTTTTTTCAGCCATCAGGGTGAAATTCACTGCGGCATCGTTGCAGGCATTAATCAGCCTGAAGAAATTGGAAGGGTCGGCCCATTGGTTATCGGGTGAAACCGTTTCGTGCCAGGAAATTTCCATTAAGGACTGATCGGCATTATTGGTAACATCCATCAGGTCGGCACGTAGTTCATTTAATACCACATATTGAGGGGCACAATCCATCAGTTTCCCATAAATACCCCTTAGGGTGGTATTGGCATCATCGATGTTGCGATAGACCTCTCCGGGTGTCAATGCATCTTCCGCTTCGGGATTTAACATATTGGTGCATGAAGTGGCAAATACCAATAGCAAAACCCAGGTTGTTAATGCTGCAAGTGATTTATTGAGTCGTTTCATTTTTATTTTGTTTTCTATTTTCATACAATGCTTGCCCAAATCTTGTTTGTTCAATTTCAATGCTTTTATAAACCTATCTTGACGCCCAGGAGTACCATTTTGTTTTGTGGTACCATTCCCAGATCAATGCCCTGCATCAATGCAGCTCCATCGATACTGAATTCGGGGTCAAGCCCTTTGTAGTTGGTAAAGGTCAGTAAGTTAACACCTGTTGCATATACTTCGGCATACTTAAGCAGGTTTGAATTCAGATTAATCATGTAACTCAGGGTCAGATTCTTTAAGCGTGCATACGATCCGTCTTCAATCCATCGGTCGGAGAAACGTGCATTGCCCATTGGGTCGCCAAAAGCAGCACGCGGAATGTCGGTTTGTTGTCCCTGGTATCTCCAGCGGTTCAAAACCACCTGGGTTTGATTGTTGGTTGTACTCATGTTTTCGAGTGAATAGCGCAGGTAGTTAAATACTTCGGCGCCATAGCTGAACGAAAGCGCAGCATCGAGCGTAATATTTTTATATTTCAGCTTGGTGAAAACTTCACCCATGAAATCGGGGGTTGGATTACCAAGCACCTGCATGTCGTTTTCATCGATGATTCCATCAGCTACAAGGTCTTCAAAAATCACATCGCCGGCTCCAAACGGAACAAGGTCTTCATTGTCCATGCGGTTGACAAGGCCTGCTTCGTCAGCAAGTGCATCGGTAGCATAAACTCCTTTGGTTTTGTAACCGTAAAACTGTGATATGGGCTGGCCAACTTCGGTGAGGATGTTGGCAGTATAAAAGTTAGCTGTGCGCTTGTCGTTGTATAGCTCGTCGATGGTGGTGGTGAACTTTGAGTAAACAAGCCCCAGGTCCCATTTGAAAGCCTTGGTATTCACTAATCTTGAATTGACCGAGAAATCGAAGCCACTTGTTGTGAGCCCGCCATAGTTTCCATAATAACCATCGAAACCCGAATAATCGTTCACAGGAATATAATCGAACAGCTTACTTGTTTTATTGCTGAATACATCGGCGGTAATTGTCAGGCGTTCCCTGAAAAGGGCCATGTCGACACCAAGGTTTAGCTTGGCTGTTTTTTCAGGCCCCAGAGCAGGATTGTACAGTGCCCCCAGTACCGAGCCCTGGTAACCCAGGAAGGTCTCCGAGCTGTAATATTTACGGGCAGTATAGTTGCCTATGTTGTCGTTGCCGGTAAGGCCGTAGCTGGCACGTATTTTCAACACATCAACAGCATCCGTGTCGGCCATGAAGCTTTCGCTCGATACCAGCCATGCGGCGGCAAGCGAGGGGTAAAGCATGAAGGGAGTCTCGAACAGGTACAGTCCTCCTGCCTGGTCGCCAAAGCGCGACGAACCATCAAGTCCTACATTCAGTGTAAGCAGGTACTTGTTTTTGAAAGCATAGTCGGCGCTCAAATACCAGGTAAGGCTCGACCATTGACCAATGAATCCGCCCTTTTGACGAAGCAGGAAGTTACCATTTCCAAGAGAACGCATCTGGTCGTTGGCCGAATTGTAATCGGCAGCCCAGTCTTCTTCAAGGTCGTTGATTTTTAGTCGTGCACCGGCCAGAACATCCAACTGATGGTCGGTTCCAAAATCGTTGCTGTATTTAACTCTTAAGTCGTTGTTGATCACAAAATTTCGTAATACCCTTGTTTTCATTTGATTGGTTACTTCGCCGTAATCGACCGAATCGGGTACCACTCCCTGACGGGGAATGAAGATGCGCTGACGGTCTTTGTCGAATGTTAAACCGATCAGGTTGCTGGCAACAATTTTATCGCTTATTTGCCAGTTAAAATTGAATGAACCAAATAAACGGTAGGTGATGTCTTCCTGGGTCATATTATTCACCAGTGCAACGGGGTTACTCACATTCAGAAAGTCATAATCACTCAGTACCGGGCTGGCCGTTCCTTCTTCATCCTGTTCGAATTCAAGCAGGAAGGGTGCTTTGATACGCGAGATGTAAACCGGGTCGTAGTAATTTTCGATACCCGAACCGGTAATGTCTTTGGTCATGTAGTTGAACCCGATGTTTGAATTCAGGGTTACTGTATTTGAGAATTTAATGTCGGAGTTAAAACGGAAATTAAAACGTGAATTTCCCGACTCTTTTACCGTACCATTTTGTTGCAGAAAGCTTACCGAAAGGGCATACAGCGCAACGTCATCACCCCCTTTGATTTTCAGATTATAGTTGGTCGAGTAATTGTCCTGAAATACTTTGTCCTGCCAGTTCGAATTATTGTGGTAGCTGTAATAATTGGGTGAAGTAGTATTGGTGTTCAGAAACTCCATTTTAGAAACAGCGTTGAGACCGTATTGCTGAACCATGATTTCATTCAGGTAAGTACGATAATCTTCGCTTCCCAGTAAGGGGATGTTATCGGGGGCTATTTCCATATTTCCGTTAACCGACAATTCGATGCTTGTCGCTTGTTTTTGGGTATGGCTGGTTCGAATAAAGATGACCCCGTTGGCTGCTTTAGCTCCGTAAATAGAAGCTGCATCGCGCACAACCGTTACATTTTCGATATCATTTACGTTAATTCCTCCCAACGGATTGGCATAGTATCCATCGATCAATGAATTACCATGGTTTTCTGTATCGTAAATCATTCCATCGACCACGATCAGTGGCTGGTTGTTGAGGTACAACGAAGAATAGCCTCTGAGGAACAGGTTCGAACCGATGCCTTTGATGCCGTTGCGTGAACGTACATCCAGTCCGGGAATTCTGCCGTCGAAGGCTGCTTCGCCCGATCCTGCATTCATTTTTGTGGCACTGGTCTGGTGTTGCGGATTGATGGATGCTACCGATTGGGCAGTGTATATTTTCTGCTTACTGTCGAAGGCTGAATAGGATAATTCCTGCAATGAATACATTGAAACCAGTTGCAGATATACATTCACTTCAGAACGGCCTTTTACAGGTACATTTTGTGTGTGAAACCCTTCGGCCTTGATGGTAATTACGTCGTTTTCGGAACGGACCTCAATGCTGAAGCGCCCTTCGGCATCGGTAAAACCCGATGAAACCCGGCCGATGCTTACTGCAGCGGCTTCAATTGGGTTTTTTGTCGATGCATTATAAACAACACCTGTTACGGTATTCACCGATTCCTGATTGTTTTGTGCATTCGCGTAAGCGCCTGTTATGGCTATTATCAGTGCTACCAGTATTGTTTTTATATACTTCATTTTCTGCATGGTTTTTTATTCTTCAATAATTGGAACTAAACGGAAATAGTCGGCTGTTACTGCCATTTGCGATGCCAGCGGAATTAAACGAAGAAAAACATTGTCGCTTCGGTTGAATTCATAAAATCCTAAATCAATTTCATCGCTTCGGGCTTCATCGACAGCACTGTAGGCCTGCTGCTCAACAAAAATTGTATCACTGGTAACATCGGCAGTTCCAAATTCAGTGTTTGCAAAGTTCAGCGGATTGGTTACTTCCGAAATGGCGGTTATTTCATTGGTGTTCTGATCGCGCGATATCGTAACCGTTCCTACTTTTTGAATCAGCACAATGGAGGTGTCCTGGCGGCGGTACGATTTGCCAAAATCATTGATGGCCCTTATTTTCACCCTGTATTTAATGGATGAAACCATGGGGCCCGCAAAAACAACGCCCGACAACCTCTGACTGTTGTGCGAATTATCACAGATGAAATCCATGCCCTCTGATGCATCGTCGCGCAGGCGGAAGTAGGGGGCAGGCGAGCCTGAACTCATGCGGGTGCTGTAAACATGGGTTTCGGCTTCCATTAGTATGGGCTGAATTTTGTCGCTCACTTTTACCGGGCATTCGCTCATCAAATGTACAAATCCGTTACTGGCTTTAAAGCTGCCGGTAATGGCATTTTTTACAAAAGGAACCTTCACATGGTAAAATGAAAGCAGGGTGTCGGCTGCATCGTCGCTGTTGTACCTGCCTGCGATGGCCATGTCGCGTGCTAACATCAGTCTGATATTTAGGGAATCACGGGATGAAGGTGCCGGATTGTTGCGTTTGTCTTCGATTCGGTAAAACTTCTGAAACTTGTTGAATTCACTTTCGAAAACTTCGTCAGTGGGAATTAAAAAAGTAGCCAGTGTATCTTCCGACGACAGATCAACGAAGTATTTCAGAAAAACGTTTTCGACAACCCAAACCGAATCGTACACCGGTTTTCCATTTTCATTAATACCTGTTTGCAGCGAAGAGTCTTCGTAAAAAACTTCGGTGGTCAAAGAATTCAGAAAATTCACAAAATCGTTTTTAGGTGCTTCGAGTTCCAGGTATTCCCAGATAGAATAGCGGGGCGAAAGCGCTGACCCGATTACCTGAACGGTTCCGTTTTTTACTTCGACTTCACGATCGACGAGGATGGCCTTGTCGTCGATGGTGGCATTGCCTAAATTGTAATCGAGCATCTTCTTGCTGCGCATGGTAATTCTTGCGGGAGCATGTTCATCTTTGGCCGAGAAACTACCAAAGGCGATGTGGTTTTGAACAAAAAGCTTCTTCTTTTCGTCGCTGCTTAGCAGGTTTTCGTCAACAGCCTGCATGGCCTGGTTGGTGGGAGCCCAAACAGTATAGATGACCGATGACGACAGTACTTCGTTCATCCCGGTTGTTTCAAGAAGTTCTGTAAAGCTTGAAAAATCGCTGTTGGAAGCAAGGTACGCTCCGATGCTTTCCTGCAGCACATCATCGTTAATTTTTACATGTTCATCCCATGGATTATCGCATCCGAAGACAAGAAGCACAGAGATCAACACGATTATTATTTTATACTTGTTCATATATTTTAAGTTTATCGACCTAGGTTTCAATTTAACATTTCAATTTTTTATTCGGGAAGAATTCCTGCTTCCAGATCTTCCTTATAAACCAATGAACCGTCTCTCCAATTAATTCTTGGCCAGTTTTGTTCTTCATCGGAGGGGATAAAATGGATCTGATCGAGCCAGACCTGGGCGTTAACACCACCCGAGATGGCAACAAATTCGAGGGTTTGGGCACCGGTTTCTTCCACAATGACCGTTCCGGCCAGCTGTGATCCGTACCTTCCGGTATTGGTAGCCCAGTTGTTGCTGATACCACGGGTAATTACTTCCTGTTTGGCTTCTTCTGTTTCATCGGCAGGTGTAAAGGCTCCCGGATCGTAATTGTATATTTTTGCATCGATAAGGTTCAGCTCACCATCCGATAAACCAGAACCTGCACTATAGCTTTTTCGGTTATCAACGATCTTGGTGGTTTGTTCCCCGTTAAAGTAAACATAGAAACGACTGTTCTTGGTGGCTACGTCGGCAATCTGGGTACGCATGCACACCCAAATTTTGTAAGAGCCTTTTACCAGCGTCGGGGTGGTGAATTTAATCGACTGAACCACTGCCGGCCGCAGATATACTTCCAGGAAGTCGTTGTAAATATGTCCGTAGGCACCATTGACCGCACCATAGCTGTATCCGATGGTAGCATCCTGTGGTTGCCAGCTGATGTTGGCAATCTGACCGTTTACGAGTCCCCAGGCACTGGTCTTACGGAATACACCGGGCATCTTTCTGATTTCGGGCTGATCGCTTACCTCCCAGTAAACAGCAAATGGATAACGCACTTTCACAAAGAAGTTTCCCTTCATAAAGTGAATCACGCCATTGTCGACGGTTTGATCCGATTCCTGACGGTCGATCAGAAAACCAGGTTCGTGTATGCCGGCAAAGATATCATCGTTGATTAATACCGTATTTCCTTTCGATTTTACTGTCAGTACTTCACCAGGGGCCAGCGTGCTGACGGCTTGTGCCGAAACCAGGTCGGTGACAAAATGATACTGACCGGGCAAAATGTGGTAGGCCATGTAAAGCGCCAGGGCTGAATCGGGTGAAATATCTTCATTGGCATATTTATTACCAATGTCTTCTACCGAGGTGATTCCGTCGGCCTCGAGTACTTCGTCGGGCACAGCAAAAAAGGTGTACCACACCGTGTCGTGATCGGGGGAGTGGGGCACGTTGAGCTGATCGTAAAGCCCTGTTTGTTTGAGCGCTTCCGAAAAGATGGAATAGCCCTCAAGCTCTTCGATGTATTGCGGTATGGTTCGTTTATCGGGCTCGATTACTGATTTCAGTGAATGGAGAATCCCGTTCAGCAAACTGATGTCTTTTTGCTCGATAACGGCTGTTTTATTGATGTATTCAATGAGTTCTCCTTCCTGATAATCGGAACTGTAAGTTAAATACTGACCGTACATGGTTGGGGTGTTCATGCGTCCGTCGATGAATAGTTCCGAGTTGATGGTGTCGCCTTTAATTACATAGAAACGTACCAGGTCGGTCAGTTCTTCCTTGTTGAGGTTCGAAACCACATTGAGCAGATCTTCGTTCGACGATGATTCGCTGGCCAGATCTTTTTCTGTAAAATACGTTCTGAAAGCATTGTTAGTGGGTGCAAAACAGGTGTATTCGCCATACGATTTTAAGAAAGCCATATTGTTGGTTTCCTCAAGAATTTTCGCAAATACACTGAAGGTGTCTGAATGCACCTCGAAGTATTCACCTATGAGCAAGTCTTCGGTAACCCTTGTACTTTCGTAGGGGTACTCGCAGCGGTTCAATGCGGCAAGCACCGTGAAAATAATAACAGCCCAAAGTAAATTATATCTAATAGTTTTCATATTGCAAGTGTTTTTTTGTATTCTCATTCTTATTCCGTGCGATTTTATTGTTCATAGTACGGATTTTGTTTAAGTACACCACCGCTGTTGAGTACATCCAACTCGGGTAACGGCAGGTAATGAAAATCGGGATTATTTATTTTACTTTGAATCGATATCAGTTTATCCGAAGGTGCTGAGGTTTCGTACATGGTAATCAATGCATCGAGCCGGCTGTAATTGTCTCTTTTTGCAAAGCGAAGGATATCGAACCAGCGCTTTCCTTCAAAGGCAAATTCCCGGGCCCTTTCGTTAAGAATGTAGTAAAGCAGTCCGTTGCGCGATCCGGGGTCGCCTTCGTCGGTCAGATAGGAGGCATTGGCCCGCTCTCTTACTTGCTCGATGTATCCAAGAATTTCGGCTGCCTTCGCTTCGTCGTAGCTGGTCATTTGTGCTGCCATGTTTTCGGCCTTCATCAGCAGGATGTCGGCATAGCGGTACACAATCCAGTTGTAGTCGGTTTCGAGTGCTGAATTGGTGCGCGTTGCATAACGGGTTTTTCCATACGACTTCCAGATCATGTAGTTCAGACTCGAAACATAGGAACCGCGGTCGGAACGGAGGTCGGCACTGTCGGCATGAATCAGCAATTCATCGGTAGGCCAGAATATTTCCATTACATCGGGGTTGGCGCGGTAGTTACGGTAGGTGATACACATCGAAAAAAGTGGATTGGGAATATCGATGTCGAATTGTAATTCGAAGATACTTTCGCTGCTGTTTTCGGCTTCGTAGAGGTTGTAGTACCAGTCCATGTCGCCCTCAACCAGCCAGTATTTGCCCGAGTTGATGATCTTATCACAATATTCCTCACTTTTGGCATATTGCTCAGTCCAGAGGTAAAAGTCGGCTAAAATTGAATAAACCGTATAAGCAGTAACGCGTCCCTTGTCTTCCTGTTTTCCATTGTTGTAGGAGAAAGGAATGTATTTTTCGGCTTCAAGCAGGTCGGCTTCAATTTGTGCCCACACTTCCTCGGCCGGTGATTTTGGGATGGTAAAGTCCTGCAGGTCCGAAGTAGAAGCTTTTGTTACAATGGGTACATCGCGGTACATGCGGGTCAGGTAAAAATACATCAGTGCCCTGATGGTTAATACTTCGGCACGGTACTGATCGAGTTCCTCCTGCGAAAAAGAGGCATCAAGGTCGAGTATGCCGGGGCCTTTATCGAGCACGGTATTGCAATAGTTAATGGTGGTATAAAACGAGCCCCAGTTGGCCAGCGAGTTATTGGGCTTGATATCGCCCTGAAAAATCAGGGTGTAATCGTTGGGTGTATTCTGGTAACCGCTTAAGAAGTCGGCTCTCATTTCTCCCCAAAGGAACATCAATTGTGGCACACTGTAATTTCCGCTTCCGCCACCGAGCATCGATGCATAAGTGCCCATGACACCGGCAAAGAGGTCAGATTCCGATTGCCAGTATTCTTCGGTGATCACACCATCGGCAGGCTCGAGATAGAGCCAGTCGTTACACGATGAAAATGTGAAAAGAAGTACAATGGCCAGGCTTGCATATTTGAATTTGCTCATCATATTGTTGTTGTCTTTTTTTGCTTTCATATTGCTGCTCCTCCTTAATTAAAATGTTACAGAAAGAACAAAGGTTACTTCTTTCGAACGTGGTGTACGCGAGTCGTCGTATCCAACTGTGTAGATTACGTTGTCGCTGCTTTGGATGCTGATTTCAGGATCCTGCCCGCTGTAATTGGTAAAGGTAAACAGGTTGTTGGCAGTTACCGAGGTGCGAATATTGCTGACTCCTAGTGTATTGCAAATGCTTTTTGGGAAACGATAGGTTAAGGTGATGTATTTCAGTCGTAAAAACGATCCGTCTTCCACAAAGCGGTCGGAGCCTGCATAGTTATAACCCCTGTTGTATAAGGCACGGGGCAGGATTTCTTCTCCATCTTCTCCATCGCCTGGTTTGCGCCAGCGTTTAAGGGTCGAAGCCAGCTGGTTGTCGAAATTGTGCATGGCTTCACCATACATTTTTGTACGGTTAATGATGGAGTTGCCGTAGCGGTAATAGAAGAAACCGTTCAACGACCATTCTTTGTAGGTAATCATTGAACCAAATCCACCTGTAAACAAGGGGTTGGCATTCCCCAGGTACTGAATGTCGTTGGCGTCGATGTTCCCGTCGTTGTTGATATCCTGGTACTTTGCATCACCTACTTCAAATTCGTAGCGTTGTGTTCCATTGTAGTCGTAGTACATTTTTATCGGATTCCCGTTGGGATCGAGCGTGATTTCGCCATTGCCATCGCGGGCCAGCAGGTCTTCTTCATTGAGATAAACCCCTTCGTATTTATAGCCATAAAACGAACCGGCCGGGTTACCAATTGAAGCAATGTTCTGGTAAATACCGTTTCCAATGGTTTCGTTACGGATGGTTGAATAATCGTCGGTCAGTCTGCGCAAAACGTTAAAGTTACGGGCCACGTTAAAGTCAAAAGTAACTGACAGGTCTTTTTGCTGAATTGGAATGGTTTTTACTGTCCAGTCCCAGCCAATGTTGTCCATGGCACCCATGTTGACAACGCTGTTGCGCGAGTAACCTGAGGTGGATTGCACCGGCTGGTTGTAACCAAACATGTCTTCCGTTTTATTAAAGTAGTAATCGATTTCGGTATAAATACGGCCATCAAAAAGGTCGATGGTGATACCATAGTTGTAGTTGGTAATCGATTCCCATTTTAGGCTTTTAAGGGCCATCGATCCGGGATAAATGGCACTGTAGCCCAGGTAGCCGTAGTTAAACGACTCAACATTACTGTAATACATCCCTTCGGAGCGTGGTGGGTTTCCTGTTTCCCCATAACTGAACCTGAGTCGGACATCGTTCATCCAGTGCGAAAACTGTTGCATGAAATCTTCGCCCGAAAGGCGCCATGCCAGCGACATACTGGGGAAAAAGAAGTAACGGTTCTCATTGTCGAATTTCGAGTTGCCTTCAAGTCGGGTACCTATTGTAACGATATACTTATCTTTATATTGATAATTGGCCATCATGGCAGTACCCAGACTGCGTCCCCTGCTCAACGAGGTTTCGGGTCCCAGTCCGCCTTCATTTACTTTCGAAGGGTTAGCAGGATCCTGTAATGAGTTGGAAGCTGAATTGGCAGACCAGATTCTATAGGCACTGCCTACCGACTCTTTGGTCATCCAGTTCCATACCACCGACAAGTCGTGTTTCTCATTGAAGGTATTGCCGTAGCTAAGCATGTTGTTGGTGTAAATTACATAGGAGTCGGAATCGTAATCCTGGGCTTTGTTAACCGATTGGTTGGTCCAGTCCTGCCCTGATGCTGTCTGGGGCAGAAAGGTCTTGTTTTTTGATGAGTTCACGTCGAACGATAGATCGACAGTGTAACGCAAGCCTTTTAGAATATCGTAATACAATGAGTATTTTGTTGTAATTCGGTCGCCAACCGAACGGTTAATGGCATCATTGACCATCGCCACCGGGTTGTAGGTTCTTGAAAAAGTACCCTGGGCATTCGATTGGGGTGAAAAGAAATCGCCGGTCAGGTTGCCATAGGAGTCGTATTCATAAATCGACATATTGGGCATTTTTCTGTAGGCAACACCCCGCACGTCGGAGTAATTTGCATTACGTGTATTGTGAGCGACCGAGAAGTCAGCCCTCATTTTCAGTTTGTCCGAAATGGTATAGTCGAGGTTCAAACGGGCCGTGATGCGGTTGAAGTCAGAGCCGATGGTTGTTCCCACCTGATCGTAGTAGTTGGTTGAAAAACGATAGGCTGCCTTATTTCCACCACCGGTAATCGAAAAGTCGACGGTATTGTTGTAACCATCCTGTGTTATCGCTTCCACCCAGTCGGTGTTTTTGCTGTAATTGTGGTAATAATAAGGATCTTCGGGTGAATACAAAAATTCCTTATAGATCGATGTCGGAAGCGGATAGCCTCTTGAATTCAGCCAGGCTTCCTGTATCAGGGTAGAATACTGGTCTCCGCTAAGCATTGGGATGTGCTCGGGGTTAAAGGCGTACGATCCGCGATAGTTCAGGGTGATCGACGGCTTACGGGCTTTTCCCCCACGTTTGGTGGTAATCATCAATACCCCGTTTGCAGCCTGTGTTCCCCACATGGCTGTTGAAGCGGCGTCCTTTAGTACGGTAATTTCCTTGATGTCGTCAACCGGAATGTTCAGCATTTGTGAATAACCTTCTTCGTTGGCGGTACTGAAGTTAAAATCAGACGCGATATCGGTTTCATAGGGTACATTATCAACAATGATCAGCGGCTGCGAATTAGCCGAAAGGGTACTTACCCCCCTGATCCGGATCGACATCCCCGAACCGGGGTCGCCCGAGTTGGAGGTAATGTCAACACCCGATAAACGTCCCTGAAGCGCTTCGTCGATCGACGAGGCCTGTACGTCTTCGAATTCCTTGGCCGAAATTTTCTGAACCGGAGCCGCCAGGTCGCGGTCATCGAGGCTCATAAAACCGGTGCTCGTTTTTGCCTCGGCAGTAACTACCACATCGCCCAGTGCAATGGCATCCTCCTGCAAAACAACATTAATTGTATTTGAGGAGGGAACAAGTACCTGTTCCTTGAATCCTACAAACGAGAATTGCAGTTTGTTGGTTTTGTCTTTCATCCTGATGGCAAACTCCCCATCGATGTTGGTGGTAACCCCGGTTTCAATACGGTTATTTTTATCCATTTCAACTACGGTTACACCCGGTAGTCCTTCGGTTCCATCGGTTACTTTTCCTCTGACCAGCATGGGCTCCTGGCCGCTTGCCGTCAGCAGAATAAGCAACAGTTGAAATAATATAAGAAGACCTTTTATTTTGTTCATTACAAATGGTTTTATCAGTAAGTCAAATAGTTATCGATCACATGTACAATGGCTCTGTTTCCAAGAATATTGTAGGCCATTGTTGATGATGTTACAACATTGGCGGTACGCCCCTGATTGTCGGTAACGGTCAGGGTTCCCGGATTGGCCGCATTGTCACCATCAATTTTCAGGGTGGCAAAGGTACCATCGTCGAGTTTTCTGTAGGTCGATAAATGGGTACTTAGTACATCGCCTACCTTGATGTTGCTTTTAATAATATGGTATTTGATGAAATTTTCAAGTGCCAGATTGTCCTGGGCCAGCACTTCTGGTCCAAGAGTACCATTGGCAAAGTTGGCGATCGATTTCAATACACCATCTTCAACCGCTTTCTCAATGGCTGCATCGTTGGGCAGGAACACGGTGATGAAACTGGTATTCGAGATGTCTTTGATTTGTTTGTTGGCTTCGTTATAAACGGTACCGGTAAGGTAGGTTTCAATTCCTTCATCGTTCACGTAGGTGGCACTGGCCATCTTTCTTAAATAGGCCATTACCGAGGTTGCCTTGTAATTTTCATTGATCGATGATACTGAAAGTACATCGCCAATGTTGCCATTCGAAAACATGATGGCATTGCTCAGGGCATACGATTGTCCGTTGATCGCGCCGCTTTCGATGGGCGACATAATTCTTGGTCTGAGGGCTACTGTATTACCGCTTCCATAAACGCGGCCATTGTTGTAGCCGATGTATTCGTCGTTGTAGGCTCTTACCAGTCCGTTTCCTTTGGTGATGTCAAACGAGTCGTCGTTCACCAGTATAATGTGTAAATACAACAATCTTGCTAAGGCGGTAGATGGGCTGGTACCCAGGTCGGGGCGGTTGACATCGTCGGTAAATACCCATGAATTGCTGTTTGAATTGTACTCTAGTCCTGCTTGTTTAAACTGGTCGTTCGAGATGGGAAACAATACGTAGCGGGCATTGGTACTTTTCAGGTTTTCAGCCATGGGTTCCACATCGAGCAAAGCCTGGTACATTAAGGAATAATCGGGATTCAAAAGCACATCGGCCAGTACGGTGGAGAAGGCGTTGGTTGCCTGTACCTTGTCTACAGCATAAAAAACGCCATTGCTTCCCATTTCCTTTTTTCTAACATCAGAATAAGCATCAAAGCGTGCTTCTTCTCCGTAAAGGTTGGTGGTAGTGGCAAAGCGGGTAGGCCACACGGTATTGATAAACATGTGGGCATTTACAAATTCGTTGATGATGTAGTCGGGCATTTCTTCAAGAGAATTGTAACCGTATTTAAAGAATTTATCGTTGTAGAAATCCTGCATGGCCTTATTGGTAGGAGCAAACAGGGTGTAGCCGTCGGTTTGGGCATTCATGCGCTGGGTATTGGCCAGATAGCCGCCAATGTAATTTTCGCAGTTTAAATTAAATGCCGCACCGCGATAGGCTTTCATGTATACATCCTGCCTTTGGCCCGACGATTGCTCGTATTTGAGCTGGAAATCTTCAAAAGCATACACGTAATCAACCATGAACTTGTCGAGCATACGTTTGAATTCGGAACACTGATCGCTTGCTGCCAGAATTTCTTCCAGGTTGTTAAGTGGCGCAATCACTTCATCTACCACATGGATAATTCCATTTTCTGCCCAAAGGTCTCTTTCAACTACTGTTGCATTCACAACGTTGAAATCGCTAAGCGCTTTATCGGGGTAGAAGTAATTGTAGTCGGCAGCCGAAATTCCCCGCTGGGCCATAAATGCCGAAGTGAAAAACGGGATGTTCTTCTGATTGAAATCGTCGGAGTTAAATATTTGTGTGGCAGAACCGGCTACTCCGGGCGATGAGTTGAAATCGATGACATAACGCTCAACGCCGTTTACATCGCTTTCTTTGTAAACCCACTTGTAGTTATAGGTGGTGCGTTTAAATGCTTTGTCCAGCGTTGTTTCAGGGCTTGCCGTGGTGGTGCCATCCTGAAAGTCGTCGATGGTTTCGTACGACGCAGGAGTTACCGCCATTGAATACGTTACGATGTCTTTTGCAAAAGTAGAGTCAATGTCATCGATCGATGAGAAGTTGTACTTGGCAAAAAACGATTGAAAAGCTTCATCGGTAGGTGCAAAAACGGTGTAATAACCGGCACCATTAAGTGTTTGTGTATAATTGGCCTTGTCAACCAGCTTGAGATAGTTGGTGAAATTACCCTTTTCCTGTAGTTGCTGGTAAATTGGAGGCTCCAACCATTCCGGCCTTTCGTAGTATTCTTCTTTGGCTTTGTTGCAGCTGAATAGGAACAAAATAGCCAATACATACGGGACTGTTCGCAAGATTCTGAACTGTTGCATTTAAAATTAAGTTTAGTTTTATTTTAAATTCTTTGTTACAAAAGTGTTAATAGTTGTTATTATTGATGGGTAAAATCGTACATCATATACGTGGTATTTGTGTTTTTATTGGTAAAAGAAAGCCTGGCGTTTTAGTTTTTACTGTATTCGCCGTCCGATATTGCCAATAATTGAAAAATACTTATATTTCGCTGACATCGTTTTACTGTAAAAGCAGAAATTACATTACTATGAGATTGATTTTACTACTGCTCGGGCTGGTAATTACTGGTAGTTTATTGGGCCGTGAATATGTATTTGAACATATTTCCTCTAACGACGGACTGTCGAACAACCTGGTTCGCGATATCATACAGGATGAAAAGGGTTATTTGTGGTTTGCCACTTCGGGGGGCTTAAACCGTTACGACGGGCATTCGTTTGAAACCTATAAGACCATTATTGGTGATACAGCCAGTTTGAGTGATTCACGCCTCAGTGTTATTTTTGAAGATCTCAACGGATTCATCTGGGCCCGCAGCACCCTGGGCAATGTACACCGCATCGACCCGGAGCATAATTCAGTAATCAATTTTAATGAACAGGGATATTTGCCACCCGGAGCCCGCTCAACAGCGCATTTTGTTGCATCGAATGGCGATGTATGGATCCTGCATTCCGAAGGTTTGCTAAGGGTGTATTATTTATCGGATGAAAGTACCAGCTTTTTAACTCAGTCGTTTGACCAGGCTCCCTGGATGGAAAACAAATACATCAACGAGGTGTTTGAAGATTCGGAACAGAATATCTGGCTGGCATCGAATGAAGGTTTGATCAGGCTGTTTGTTCCGCGGCACAAGATCTATGCTGACACCCCGGAAGTTTTTTCGGCCGGTACGGTATTTCTAAACATTCATGAATACGATCAGAAACTGTTTGCCGGAGCAGAAAACGGTGAACTGTACCGCTATGATTTTTTAAGTCGTCAGTTCAATGTGGTTGAGGATATTGGCAGGCAGCTTCGCGGACAGGTGTCCAGCATTAACAATAACGGAAACGGGGTGATGCTGATTGGTACCAATCAGGGAGAACTGGTGCATTATGAGCCGGGAAATAATCAACTGAAGGTGTTTTCTTCCTTCCCGGTCAGGCTGCCCAAATCTGTTTTTATTTCAGACATTGTAAGTGATAGCTTTGGTACCTTCTGGCTGATTACCGAAAACAGAGGAATCTATCAGTACCTCCCCGATGAAAGCCGCTTTGTTTATTTTGGTTTGAATTATTCGAACCGCGAATTTTTGGGCGAACCCGACAAGCAAATCATCCTCGAAGACAGCAATAGAAATTTATGGGTTGGGATCAACGGTGGTGGTTTGTTTTTGTACGACCGCGAGAATGAGTCCTTTCAGCATTTTAAGCATGAACCGGTTAATACGGGCAGCCTGTCGTCCGACATCGTGCTGTCGTTGTACGAAGACCGGTCGAAAAACCTGTGGATTGGTACTTCCTATGGCGGTGTGAATAAAATTTCACTGAAAAACGACCGCCTGAGCCGCATTGCGCCGGTGTTGGAACCACGAACCGGTTTCGACAATTATATCCGATCGGTTACTACCGATGTGCTTGGCAACGTATGGTTCGGTAGCAAGGCCGGGAAAATATACATCTACCGTAACCGGGAGCAGGTGGGCGTTATTCCCGACGACCTGAATAATTCAGATGCTTTCCCACCAACCAATGTGTATTGTATGTTTTTTGACAATGAACACAATTTGTGGATTGGAACCAAAGGCAATGGCATCTATATTATTAAGTCGATGCTTTCGTTTGTGAACCGGCTTCACCACCGCGATGTCGAAGTGGTTCACCTGGTACACGATCCCGATGATCCTAACTCATTGAGCTCGGACAATGTTTATTGCATCGAGCAGGATGTGCATGGGCAGTATTGGATTGGTACTTTTCTGGGGGGGCTCGACTTGTTAAACAATCCGTTTACATCGCCCGAATTCAGAAGTTTTAAAGCACTGGCAGGAAACGAAAACGGAATTGTATCGACCGAAGTGCGCGACTTGTATTTTGATGCACAACAAAACCTCTGGATTGCTACTTCCGAAGGAATTTCTATTTTGGAAAGCAAATACCTGAATACGACTGAGAAGAAGTTTATCAACATTCAGCCTTCATTAAAAGATGAATACAGCATGTCGGGGAAGGTGATTTACCAGATCAAACAGTCGAAAAACAACGACATTTTTCTGGCCATGCTCGATGGTGGTATCAACCAGCTGAAAGCCGAAGATTTCAGAAAGCGTAATTTTAAGTGGATCCATCATAAGAGTCAGATACTTAGTCCTAATGTGTACAGTATAGAAGAAGATTACAACGGCTTCATCTGGATGGGGACCGACAATGGTTTGTTTCGCCTGAACCCCTCAGATGGTGAAATAGAAAAATACCACATTAGGAACTCCTATTTACCACTTACCTTTTCTGAAACCTGTTCGGGCAAAACCACCCGACAGGAGCTGGTGTTTGGAAGCAATGACGGATTTTTGATTTTTCATCCCGACTCAATACAAAAAGACTCAACCGAGTTCCCGCTCATGTTTTCAAAACTCGAAATCAACGGGGAATTTATTACCAACCATAATTCTAAGATTTTGTCGTCTTCGATCGAAACCCAGAAACACATTAAATTGCGTCACGATCAAAACAACATTACCCTTTATTTTTCAGTCCTCGATTATGAGCAGCCCGAAGCCATTCAGTATTCTTATTATCTCGAGGGATACGATAGTTACTGGAGTAATCCGTCGACTACCAACAATGCCATGTACCGGAAAATTGAACCGGGATCCTATGTGCTCAAGGTGAAAGCCACCAACAGCAGTGGTACATGGATGGGCAACATTGCCGAAATGGAATTGTTAATTACACCTCCTTTCTGGAAGTCGACAACGGGTTACATATTAATTATACTCATTGCATCGCTGCTGATTACCGTTTCAACCATTCTGGTGTACCGGCAAATCATAATTCAGAACCGGATCAGGATCGACCAGGCGATTACTGAAAAGCGGATGGAGTACTACACCAATATTTCACATGAATTCAAAACACCGCTTGCACTCATACTGAATCCGGCCGAAGAAATAATTTTGAGTCATAAAAGTTCTGATTTTGCACGAAAAAAAGGGTTACAGATCAAGCGCAATGCAACCTATCTGAAGCGCCTGATTGATCAGATTCTCGATTTCAGGAAGATCAGGGAAGGGAAAATGCAGTTGAAGGTAGCTCCGTTGAATCTTGTTGAATTCTTCAGAGAAATCTATCTGGTATTTTTGCCCCTGGCACAAAAAATGGAAATCATCTTTGAATACAGTTATCAGCCCGAAAGCATCGAAGGTTATGCCGATGTGCGTCAGCTCGAGAAAATTACCTACAACCTGCTGTCGAATGCCTTTCGGTTTACGCCGGTTGGAAAACATGTGAAGCTGATCATTAGTGGCGGTGAAAGCTCCGGAACACTGAATATTAAGGTTGAAGACGAAGGCATGGGAATCGACAAGGAAGAACTGCCTCACATTTTCGATCGCTTCTACAACAGTAAAAACAGTTCGGGCATCGGTCTTTTCTTTACAAAAGAGCTGGTGCATCTGCACAGGGGGAATATCGAAGCATTCAATAATCACAGGGGAGGAGCCACCTTTAGTGTCGATATTCCGGTAAACACGAAGGCCTATCAGCCCGAAGAAATTGCAGCCGACGAACGATCGCAGCTTGCTTTCGACCTGAAATCGATCGATGACATTGAGATCATTGTATCGCACCGTTCAGCCGGACAACAGGTACACAAACATGTGGCTGCTTACATGGAAAGTATTCTGGTGGTGGAAGACAATGAAGAAATGCGCAATTACCTGAGTGGTGAGTTATCGGCAAAATACAAGCTGATTGAGGCCGAAGACGGAGAAAAAGGACTCGAGCTGGCCCGCAGGTATCAACCCGATTTGGTGGTCTCCGATGTGATGATGCCCCTTATGGATGGCTATGAATTAACACGCAGATTGAAAGACGATTTCAATACAAGTCATATACCGGTTATTTTGCTTACCGCCGAATCTTCGGATGAGAAAAAAATTGAAGCCGCCGAATGTGGTGCCGACGATTTTGTGGTGAAGCCTTTCAACCTCAATTACCTGATTACAAAAATTGAAAAAACCATCCTGCTGCGGAAAAGACTAAAAAACCGTTTTGGAAATGAAAACACGGTTGATCCCAAGGCTCCGGAGCAGGCAGTGAAAATTGAAGCCGACTTCATGGAGGAAGTGACCTCGTATGTGAAAGACAATATGTCGAATGCGGATATGAATGTTGAGTTTTTGGTTGAAAAAATGGGCATCAGTCGCACCTTGTTTTTTAAGAAAATGAAGGCAGCCAGTGGTTATGCGCCCAATGAATACCTGCGGATGATCAGGATGAAAGAAGCAGCCCGCCTGATTAATACCACCGATAAATCGATCAACGAAATTAGCCTGGCAGTAGGGTTCAACGACTCGAACTATTTTGGCAAGACTTTTAAGCGGCATTTTGGCGAGAGTCCTTCGGTGTACAAGTCGAACAAATCGAAACGAAATCCATTGTAGGGAAGAATTTTTCAAATAAAACAGCTGTTGTTTGTTCAGTAAAAAGAAAGCCCTGTTCGTTGTGAACAGGGCTTTCGGCTTATTAAATAATGTATTTTTCTGTATCAATACACGATTAGCGCAATGCAGCCTGTGCAGCAGCCAAACGGGCAATTGGTACGCGGAAAGGTGAACAACTTACGTAGTTCATTCCGGCACGAACACAGAATTCAACCGAGCTTGGCTCACCACCGTGCTCACCACAAATACCTACTTTGAGGTTTTCGCGGGTGCTGCGTCCTTTTTCAATACCCATTTTCACCAGCTGGCCAACACCTTCCTGATCGAGTACCTGGAA
The DNA here is from genome assembly GCF_050433125.1 of Roseimarinus sediminis. Taxonomy (NCBI): domain Bacteria; kingdom Pseudomonadati; phylum Bacteroidota; class Bacteroidia; order Marinilabiliales; family Prolixibacteraceae; genus Roseimarinus; species Roseimarinus sediminis. The sequence continues at coordinate 378,077 of NZ_JBNPXV010000002.1, forward strand.
CGGATCGTTTTTCAACAAGCCCTTTTTCAGGTAAACAGGAAGGAATTTGCCGGCATCGTCACGTGAATAACCGAAAGTCATCTGGGTCAGGTCGTTGGTTCCAAACGAGAAGAATTCGGCCGATTCGGCAATTTCGTCAGCAGTTACGGCTGCACGGGGAACTTCAATCATGGTTCCAACCAGGTAGTCGATCTTGTCACCACGTTCAGCAAATACTGCGTTGGCAGCTGTACGAACGATTTCTTCCTGCAGTTTAAGTTCCTTGGCAGTACCTACCAGTGGAATCATGATTTCAGGGAAGGTCTCAATGCCTTTGGCTTTCAGGTCGAGACAAGCTTCGATGATGGCACGGGCCTGCATTTCGGTAATTTCAGGATACGTGTTTCCAAGACGACATCCGCGGTGCCCCAGCATGGGGTTGAATTCGTGGAGGTCTTCTACCTTTTGTTTCACTACTTCTACCGAAATTCCCATTTCTTCGGCCATTGCCTTCTGATTGGCTTCTTCGTGGGGTACAAACTCGTGTAATGGCGGGTCGAGCAGGCGCACTGTTACCGGCAATCCGGCCATGGCTTCAAATACGTCGGTAAAGTCCTGACGCTGGATAGGAAGCAGTTTGTCCAATGCTTTTCTGCGGCCGGCTTCATCATCAGCCAGAATCATTTCGCGCATACGAACCAGGCGTTCTCCTTCGAAGAACATGTGTTCGGTACGGCACAAGCCAATTCCTTCGGCACCGAATTTACGGGCTACGTTGGCATCACGCTGAGTTTCGGCATTGGTGCGCACCTTGATTTGACGGAATTTATCCGACAGGTCCATAATGGCACCAAAGTCACCGCTCAGGTCGGGATCGATGGTGGCAATTTTTCCTTCATATACTTCACCGGTTGAACCGTTGAGTGAAATCCAGTCGCCTTCGTTGAAGGTTTTTCCTGCAACAGTAAGCGTACGGGCTTTTCCATTGATTTTGCAATCGCCGGCACCCGAAACACAGCATTTACCCATACCACGTGCAACAACGGCTGCGTGAGAGGTCATACCACCCCGTGCGGTAAGAATACCTTTTGCAATGTCCATTCCCTCGAGGTCTTCGGGTGAAGTTTCAACACGGGCAAGAATGGTTACCGGAAACTTGTTGGCTTCGTCGGCATGGAAAACCAGCTGGCCGGTAGCTGCACCGGGCGATGCTGGCAAGCCTTTGGCCAGTACATTGGCCGATTTGATGGCTTTCTTATCGAAAACAGGGTGCAGCAGTTCGTCGAGCTTGTTGGGCTCCTGACGCAGGATGGCGGTTTTCTCGTCGATTTTGCCTTCGTTGAGCATGTCCATGGCAATTTTTACCATGGCCGCAGCAGTACGTTTACCGTTACGGGTTTGCAGCATCCAAAGCTTACCATCCTGAATGGTGAACTCGAGGTCCTGCATATCTTTAAAATAGTCTTCCAGTTTATTCTGGGTTTCATCCAGTTCCTTGTATGCCGCAGGCATTGCTTCTTCAAGCGAAGGAAATTTGGCCATACGTTCTTCTTCAGATACACCAGCCAGTTTGGCCCAACGCAACGAACCTTCTTTGGTAATCTGCTGCGGCGTGCGCACACCGGCTACCACATCTTCGCCCTGAGCGTCGATCAGGTATTCACCGTTGAAAACATTCTCTCCGGTGGCAGCATCACGGGTAAAAGCCACACCGGTCGCTGAGTTGTTACCCATATTACCAAATACCATGGCCTGAACGTTTACGGCAGTTCCCCATTCTTCGGGAATCTGGTTCATGGCGCGGTAGTAATTGGCACGTGGATTCATCCAGCTGTCGAATACAGCGGTAACGGCTCCCCACAACTGCTCCCATGGATCAACAGGGAAGTCATGACCTGTTACGCGTTTAACGGCCGCTTTGAATTTGGCTACCATTTCCTTGAGGTCGCTCACATCGAGTTCATTATCGTTTTCAACCCCTTTGGCTTCTTTCATTTCTTCCATGATCTCTTCAAAAGGATCAATGTCTTCTTTCGATTCGGGTTTCATGCCCAGTACCACATCGCCATACATCTGTACGAAGCGACGGTAGGAGTCCCATGCAAAACGTTCGTTACCCGATTTTTTGGCGATGGCTTCCACTGCTTCATCGTTCATTCCAAGGTTCAAAACGGTGTCCATCATACCCGGCATCGATACACGGGCACCCGAGCGAACCGACATCAGCAGGGGATTGTCTTTTGAACCAAAACCCATGTTCATGATCGATTCAACCTGTTTCATGGCATCCTCAACCTGATCTTTGATCTGTTCAATAACCTTCTCTTTGCCAATCTGATTGTAGATGGTACAGGTGTCGGTGGTAATGGTGAAACCAGGAGGCACCGGAACCCCAATGAGGTTCATCTCGGCCAGGTTCGCACCCTTGCCGCCCAACAATTCTTTCATATCGGCCTTGCCTTCTGCCTGACCGTTTCCAAAAGTGTAAACGTACTTTGTAGCCATAATAAATGTTTGTTTATGATTTTTTTCTTGTGTTAGACCTTAATTTTCAGTTCTTAAAACTTAAATCGTTGTACATGCTGTGCAGTTTCGTTGAATGCCAAACGTTAACGGTTCGCAAAGTTAATATTTTTGTCTTTTTATGCCTTAAAAACTTGGCACAAAATATCGATATGGCTCGATACCTTTATTTATTGAGGGTTTAACAAATATTAACTTTGATTATCAGTTGTTAACGGAGTTTCGCCTTATCTTTGTTTCGTTAGTAAAGCAATAGATTTTTCATAGAATTAGGTTTGGTTAGGATTTAGAGGATGGCGCAAGTCATCCTTTTCCTTTTTATGATTGCTTCTCATCAAGTAGCCCTTCGAACGCGCTCTCTGACAAATATCAAAATTTAGTAGCAACAACTGCCCGCAAAGTAAGTGGAACGAACTTGTTCGTTTTTGCTGTTGTACTTTCCTGATAAAACTCATGAATAACTTTTTTTAATGCCGGAGTAACAGTTATTTTTTATTTTTTTATGGTAGTTCCTGAATTTTAAACTTATTTAGTGCTAAGTTTTAATTAAGTTCCCCAACGAACGAATTACCCGTTTAAGATGTTGCCTAAAATAGTTACTTTTTTTGCTGCTGTTTTTCTTTGTTCGACGCACTCTCTTTTTGCTCAAAACAAAGCACCCGATGAACATAAGGCATATTTTGATGCTTTGTATGGAAAGGATAATCAACTTTATTCCGGTACTTTATACTATTCCCAAAGCGGAGTCAGGGGAGGGGTGGCATTTTATGGCGAAAAGTCAGAAAGCTACCGTGCCGATTTGTTGATCAAAGGCCGGCTATATGAAAATCAACTGATTAAATACGATCTGCTACTTCAGTTAATGGTATTGCAATTTACCGATCAGGTAGGTGCCCAACGTGAAATAGTACTGAATCCCGATGTGCTCGATTTAATCAGCATTCCCGGGCATCGCTTCATCCCCAACCCGTATAAGCAAATCGACAGCCGTTTCCTGGAAGTGATATACGAAGGCGACCTTGCCTGCTATATCAGCTGGACCAAAGAGCAAGCCTTTCGAACAACGGGCGACAATGCAGGGTATTATTATCTGAAAGCCAAACCAGCTTTTTATCTTCTGAAAAATGAAATGCTGCATTCTTTCAGAAACCGTCGCAGTTTCCTTCGCCTTTTTCCCGAAGAAAGCAGAAAAGAAATCAGAGCCTATCTGGCTGAAAAGCAATTTAATTTTAGAAGTATGAATACTTACCAGCTGGAAATGCTGATACAATATTGTGAAAAAACTGATCAATGATATGAGCCGGATACTGATCGTTTTTTTGTTTTTATGGGGCAGTACAGCCAATGCACAAAGTGATCAAAAGGTGATCATTCAGGAACCGCTGGCTGATTATCTCCTGGTCGATTTTCTTACTCAACTGGAGCAGGAATACAGTTTAAACTTCTATTACAGGGAAAAGTGGATCCAAGACTTCCGCATTGAGCTGGAATCAGGTGAATATGGCATGGAAGAATTATTCGGTCAGGTATTCCTGCCGGTGAATATTTCGTGGTACATCAGTCCTGCCGGTACTGTCTTTTTAATGCCTTTCGGGCAAAATATAAGTCAGTTACAGCCAAAGTTACAGGAGAGCAATCAGCAGGCTGTGCGCGATCTTTCTGAAGACAACTATCTCAGGGGAAGAAATGCCAATGCAAAAATTACAATCGAAGTGGGAGAAGCCAACGGAGTGCTTCGTCGGGGAGCCACTGTGAGGGTGGAAGGACATGTCAGCTCATCGGCCGACGGGGAAGCACTGATTGGTGCAACCATTTTCATCAAGGAGAGTGCTAAAGGGGCTGCCAGCAACAGCCTCGGAAAGCTGGTGCTGGATATTCAGCCCGGAAGCTACGATGTGGTTTTTCAATGTATGGGTATGAAAGATTTGAATGCAACGCTTCAGGTGCATTCAGCAGGTAACTTTGCACTTCAAATGGAAGAAAGTACCATGGCCATCGACGAGGTACTGGTTCGTCAGCAGTCGCTTCGCCGGGGAAGCAAAGGCGGTATGGAGTCGGTCGATTTTCTCACCATGAAGGAAATTCCGGCTTTAATGGGAGAGAAGGATGTAATGAAAATTGCCCAGATGCTGCCGGGTATTGTCAGTGTGAGCGAAGGTTCGGGCGGGGTGAACGTAAGGGGTGGAAATGCCGATCAAAACCTTTTTTACATCAACAACATTCCGGTGTACAACAGCGCTCACCTTTTTGGTTTCTTTTCGTCGGTGAATGCCAACATTGTTGAAAATTTTACCGTATACAAAGGGCAGGTTCCGGTCAATTACGGCGGGCGACTGTCGTCGGTTTTCGAATTGCAAACCCGCCCCGGAAACAAACAGGAATTTTTCACCTCGGGCGGAGTCAGTCCGGTGTCGGCCAATGTAGCCATCGAGGCACCCCTGGTCAAAGACAAGGCTTCGCTGGTGATGAGCGCCCGCAGCTCTTACTCCAATTGGTTGCTCAAACGGCTCGAAGATCCGGAACTGCGAAACAGTAAAGCTTCGTTTTACGACTTTACCGGAGGCATCGACTACGATATCAACAATCGGCAGCATCTTAATTTGCTGGTGTATGGATCAAACGACCATTTCAATCTGAATGAACTCAGTGCATACAATTATGGTAACCTGGGGGCAGCCCTGCGCTACGATCATCGTTATTCCGAACGCATAAAAGCTACAGCCCAGGCCATTGTGAGTAACTATTCCTATCAAACTACCGATCAGCGTGCGGTGTCGGCTGCCTATCAGCACCGCTATAACATTGGACATTACGAAGCCAGAGCCGAACTCGACTGGACGCCCGTGCGGAGTCATCAGGTGAAGGCCGGAATCAACTCGGTGTTTTACCTGCTCGACCGGGGTAATGTTGAGGCCTACGGCGAAGAATCGTTCAAGGCCATGGTGGCACTGGGTGAAGAAAGAGGACTTGAATCAGCCCTTTTTCTGGCCGACCAAATCCAGTTTGGCAGTCGCTTTTCGCTATATGCCGGTTTACGCTACAGCCTGTTCACCGCGCTGGGACCAGGTACCATGCGGCAGTATTTTCCGGGCGCTGAGCGAAACGATGCCAATGTGAGCGAACTGATAACTTACAACAGCCGAGAGTCAATGGCAGCCTATCATGCTCCTGAGATAAGACTTGCAGCCGATTTTAAATTGACGCCCGAGGGGACCGTGAAAGCTACTTTTACGCAAATGCAACAGTACCTGTTTATGCTTAGCAATACCATTTCGATTACCCCTACCGATCAGTGGAAACTGGCCGACGGGCACATTCGCCCACAGTCGTCCGATCAGCTGTCGCTGGGCTATTATCACGATGCGCATGAAACAGGTTTTTTGGCTTCGGCCGAAGTGTACTACAAACAGGCGGACGACCTGGTGGAATACCGCGACGGAGCCGATTTCCTTTCGACACCCTTTGCCGAAACAACAGTTTTGCAGGGCGATCAGGAAGCCTATGGTGCTGAGTTCATGATCAGCCGTGACCAGGGAAAACTGAACGGATGGCTTTCGTATACTTATTCCCGTTCCCTGATTACCATTAATGGGAAGGAAGATTGGGAAAAAATCAATCAGGGCCTGACCTATGCATCAAATTACGACAAACCCCACGTGGTAAACCTGGTGTTGAACTGGAAAATCAACCGACGTGTTTCCTTATCGGGCAATATGGTTTACAATACAGGCCGCCCGGTTACCCTGCCGGTAGGTTTTTACTACCTCGAAGGTCGTCCTTATGTCGATTATTCGCTGCGCAATGAATTCAGGATACCCGATTATTTCAGAACCGACTTTTCGGTGAAGGTGGAAGGAAACCTGCGAAGGAACAAGGCCCTGCATAGCTATTGGATGTTTAGTGTTTACAATGCTACTGGCAGGGATAATGTCAATTCGGTGTTCTTTCAGAGCGATAACGGCATCATCAAGGGCTATCAATATTCGGTGGTGGGCGTACCCATTTATACCATTTCGTGGAACTGGAAACTTGGAAACTATGCAAACAATTAATAAACTATACCTGGTATTGTTGATGCTGGTGACCGTTGGCTGCATCGACCGCTTTTATCTCGAAGATCACGAGGTAATCGGGCCCAAACTGGTCATATCGGGAATGATTACCGATGGTTGCGGCGTACAGGAAATAAGCGTTTCGCAAAGCTCGTCAACCGAACAGCCCTTGTTTCACGGAGTGTCGGGCTGTAATGTTCAAGTACTGGTAAATGGCAGCGAAACGGTTTGGTTCAGCGAAGATGCTTCGCGACCAGGCTATTACACTGCCACCATGCCCGAAGAGCTGATGTTGGCCGGTGCTTCTTTTCAACTCGAAGTAGAAACATACGAAGGGAAGCAGTATCGCAGTACCCTTGAAGAATTGTTGCCTTCGCCCGAGATCGATTCGCTTTATTACGCTGTTGAGGCCAGGCCAACAGCGCAGTTGGGCGACACCATCAACGGAGTGCAGTTTTTCATGGATTACAGGGGAAGTGATTTCTTCAGTGGCCATTACCGCATGCTGATCGACGAATGCTATGAATTTCATGCTACCTGGCCCAAGGAATATTACATGGAAACCTACACCCGCTTGAGGGGCCCCATCGATTATTCTACCTATACCTGTTATAAAACCAATACGGTGGATGAACTGTTTACCCTTTCGACCGAAGCTCTGAGTGATAAGATTTACCGCAAAAAGCCGCTGCATTTTGTGAGCGACTATACCCAGCGCCTGATGTACAATTACAGCATTCTGGTGCGGCAACAGTCGCTGAGCAAAGCAGCTTATCAATATTGGGAAAACATACGAAAAAACAACAAGGAGGCCGACGGCCTTTTTACCACCCAGCCGGCCATGGTAAGGGGAAATATACGGAACGAAAGCGATTCTTCCGAAATCGTTTTAGGTTACTTTGGTGTAGCTTCGGAAGCTACCCGACGATTGACCATCAAAGGCGGTTTCAGCAATTTCGAATACCTGAATGTTCGGTATTGTAATCCCATTATCATCGAGATGGTCATTCCTTCGGAACCCCGTCCGCTTTACCTGATTGAAGTGGACGATCCAAGCGGTATAGGCAAGGCCTGGGCCTGGGCACCCACCGAGTGCTTCGATTGCACCCTGACCGGCGGCGTACTCGAAAAACCCGATTTTTTTGAATGAGGCAACAAGAAGAAGTATGAAAGCGTTTCAAATCTTATTAATTATCCTGTTTGGCTGTGGCTGCTTTTGGGCAGAGGGGCAAAATTCCGCTTCAGCGCTTGAAATGAAAGAAGCATGTCTTGTTGTATCCGATCGTTCGGTCTACATGGTCAATGAAACAATTCATTTCAGGGTTTATAATACAAGCAGGCTGCACGTGAAAAATACCGGCCTGAGCAAGGTGGTTTATGTTGAATTGGTAAGTCCCGATGGTCAGTCGCTGAGTCGTGGTAAATACGCTTTTAACGAACAGGGTGCAGCCGGAAGTATCCAACTGCCCGCACACCTGCTTAGCGGAAACTATTACCTGAGAGCCTATACCCGCTGGATGCGCAACTGGTCGCCATTGCCCGCTTCGTACCGCCTGATCACCGTAATTAATCCCTTTGTTGAAGAACAACTGGGATCTTCCGGAGCAGGAAGCGACAGCGCGCGTTTGCAGTCAATTGAAACAAAGCCACTGCTCCGGATAAGTACACTTCCGGCAACAGTAAAAACGAACAGTTCCTTTGTTTTTGATATGGAGAATGAGCGTGATGAAGAAATCGATGTGAGTGTTTCGCTGGTAAAAAGTGGCAGTGCCAATGGCAGGCGGATGTTTTATCCCGATGCAATGATGAAGCCCGATACGCTGCGTTTTATTCCCGAAACACGGGGGGTAAGTATTTCGGGAAAGGTAATCAGCAAAGACGATGCACAGCCCCTGGCTTATTCAAAGGTGTGGATGACCATGATGGACGGGGAAAGAACATCGGCCGAAGTTTTAAGCAGGGAAGATGGTGCCTTCTATATTGATCTGGGAAACAAAAGTGGAGTAGCTGATTTGTTTCTCGATGTGAGCTCCCGGGATTATCTTCAAACAGCAGGCTTACTGATCGATAACGATTTTGAACATCGTCCTTTGAATCTGCCCTTTGTTCCCCTTGATCTTTCGGCCGACACGCTTGCCTGGTACAACGACCTGATCATGAGGGCACAGCTCCAATCGATTTACTATAGCGATACAGCCGCAGTGAATGCGACCGAAGCAGTGCAAGACAGCAGTTTCTTTTACGGCACTCCGGCTTATGTTAAAAGTTTTGACGATTTTATTGAACTGCCACGCATTATCGATTACATTGAAGAATTATTGCCGAATGTCAGGGTTCGGAATACAAGCAAGGGACCTGAACTGTCGGTTTACAGTAACTACACCGAAATGCAAAGCTACGAAGCCCTGGTGATGATCGACGGGGTGAAAGTGAGCGATGTGGGCAGTCTGCTCAAAGTGAATCCGCGAAAGATCAGCCGGGTGGAAGTGCTCGATCTGCCTTATTACCGGGGCAACATGCTTTATGGCGGAGTGGTGCATTTCATTTCCAAAGCAAACGACATGGGAGAGATGACCTTCCCCGACGAAAGTATTTTTCTTTCCTATCAGCTCCTCGGAAAAGAGGAACAAGCACCCTTTTCTTCAGCACAACAGCAGGCGCCTGCCAACTGCCTGTACTGGAATCCGTCGCTGGTACTCGAAGCCGGAAAGCCTGTGACACTGACACTGAATAGCGGTATTGAACCCGGCAGCTACGATCTGAAAATTGAAGGCCCCGATCAGGATGGAAGCCCTTTTGTGATCCTTCGTACCATTGTCGTACAACGCTGATCTGTCTTTTCCAATAACAGATTTTTTTAAGCTCCTCCAAAGCTTACAGTCTTTCATTGCTGGTTTTCTGTTGTCCGGTAAAAATAATTAAGATTGGGATAAATCCCTTGTAATAGAAGGTTTTCAATAGCCCCGGGCTTCAGCCCGGGCTAACTGATCGTGATTGATGAATTTGGGCTTCAGCCCAATCTGGTAATTCAAAAAGTAAAGTTCTGTTTCTGCCGAAATGCCAGTTTTTCAGCTGCTTTGCTGAAATTATGGCGCTTGTCGGCTGCTGCTGGCTGACTAATTTTCAGTTTTTACCCATTGGAAACATTTTTGAAGCCGGCACGGTTGAATATAAAAACTGAAACATGAACTTAAATAATTTTACCATAAAAGGGCGCGATACCATCAATCAGGCAGCCCAGATTGCCGCGTCGAAAGGACAACAGGCCATCGAAACAGCTCATATACTGAAGGCACTGCAGCAGGTGGCCGACAATGTGAGCAACTATCTTTTCAACAAAACGGGCATCAACACGCAAAACATGAACATGGTGCTCGATCAGCTCATCGATCGTTATCCCAAAGTGAGCGGCGGACAGCCCTTTTTGTCGAACGCGGCCAACAAGGCCGTACAAAAAGCCATTCAACATGCTTCCGACATGGGCGACCAATATGTGTCGGTGGAGCACCTCTTACTGGGACTGCTCGAAGCCGGCGACGAAGTGGCCCGCATGATGAAGGACAGTGGTTTTGCGGTGAAGGAATTAAAGGCAGCCATCGATGAGTTGCGCAAAGGAGCCAAAGTAGACAGCGAATCGGCCGAAGACCAATTCAATTCGCTGGGACGTTTTGCCATCAACCTGGTTGAGCAGGCCCGGCAGGGAAAACTCGACCCGGTAATCGGGCGCGATGACGAAATAAGGCGTTTGCTGCAAATCCTGTCGAGGCGAACCAAAAACAACCCCATATTGATTGGTGAACCCGGTACCGGAAAAACGGCCATTGCCGAAGGACTGGCCCAGCGAATTTTCAAGGGCGATGTGCCCGAGAACCTGAAATCGAAGCTGATTTTCTCACTCGACATGGGAGCGCTGATTGCCGGTGCCAAATACAAGGGTGAATTCGAAGAACGGTTAAAATCGGTCGTCAACGAAGTGGTGAAAGCCAATGGCGAGATCATCCTTTTTATCGATGAAATACATACCCTGGTGGGGGCCGGCAAAAGCGAGGGTGCCATGGATGCCGCCAACATACTGAAACCTGCTCTGGCAAGGGGCGACTTGCGTGCCATTGGTGCCACCACCCTGAATGAATACCAGAAGTATTTCGAAAAGGACAAAGCCCTCGAACGCCGCTTTCAGCATGTAATGGTCGATGAGCCCGATACGCTGAGTGCCATTGCCATCTTGCGCGGTTTGAAGGAGCGCTATGAAAACCACCACAAGGTGCGCATCAAGGATGAAGCCCTGATCACGGCGGTTGAACTTTCGCAGCGCTACATTACCGAACGCTTTTTGCCCGACAAGGCCATCGACCTGATCGATGAGGCCGCCTCGAAACTGCGCCTCGAAATGGATTCGGTGCCTCAGCAGCTCGACGAAATTGAACGCCGCATCATGCAGCTCGAAATCGAACGCGAGGCCATTAAGCGTGAAAATGATCATTCGAAATTAAAGGAACTCGAAGAACAATTGGCCAATCTGCAGGAAGAACGCAGCCGTTACCGTGCCGAATGGGAAAGCGAAAAGGAACTGATCGATGGCATTCAGAAAATGAAACAGCACATCGAAGAATACCGCATTCAGGCCGAACAGGCCGAAAGAAGCGGCGACTATGGCAAGGTGGCTGAAATAAGGTACGGACTCATCAAAAATGCTGAAGAAGAAATTGTACGGCAGGAGCAGGAACTCGAAAAGAAGCAGAAGAAGAGCTCGCTGATTAAACAGGAGGTCGATGCCGACGACATTGCCGGTGTGGTGAGCCGTTGGACCGGCATTCCCGTATCAAAAATGATGGAAAGTGAACGGGTGAAACTGCTTCAGCTCGATGAAGAACTGGCTAAAAGGGTGGTGGGACAGAAGGAAGCCATCCATGCCGTGGCCGATGCTGTTCGGCGCAGTCGGGCGGGTATCCAGGATGAAAAACGTCCCATCGGTTCTTTCATTTTCATGGGAACCACCGGAGTGGGAAAAACCGAGCTGGCCAAAGCGCTGGCCGAATACCTTTTCGACGACGAAAACATGATCACCCGCATCGACATGAGCGAGTACCAGGAGAAATTCTCGGTAACCCGCCTCATTGGATCTCCTCCGGGATATGTGGGCTACGACGAAGGAGGCCAGCTCACCGAGGCGGTGCGACGCAAACCTTATTCGGTAGTGCTCTTCGATGAGATTGAAAAGGCACACCCCGACGTGTTCAACGTACTGCTGCAAGTGCTCGACGATGGCCGTCTGACCGATAACAAAGGGCGTTTGGTCAATTTCACCAACACCATCATTATCATGACTTCAAACATCGGTTCTCAGCTGATTCAGAAAAGCTTTGAAGGAATCAACGAAGAAAACCGCTATGAGAAATACGAGCAGGCACGCATGCAGGTATTCGATTTGCTGAAGAAAACCATAAGGCCTGAGTTCCTGAACCGCATCGACGACACCATTATGTTCCTGCCATTGGGAAGGAAGGAGATTCGAAACATTGTGCAGCTTCAGTTTGAGCGCATTGCCGGCCGCATGAAGAAGCAGGGCATACAAATTGAGATAAGCGAACAGGCCATCGACTGGATGGCAGCGCTTGGCTTCGATCCACAATACGGTGCACGCCCCGTAAAAAGGGTACTGCAGCAACATGTGCTCAACGATCTTTCGAAGCAAATCCTGGGCGGAACCATCAACAGGGAGCAGCCGGTAGTGGTCGATGTTGTTGATCAGGAGCTGGTATTTCGAAATTAAAAATTCAGGATATAATATTGAAAAAGGCGCAAACTATTAAATGGCTTGCGCCTTTATTCTTATTTATGGAGAACGCAATAGCCGCCGAATGAGGGCTTATCATCGCCTCGATCTGGGTCTAAGGAAAGAAACACTTACCAAAAAAGGTCGGCGGACACAATGGAATTTTTCGGTTTATAATGCTTACAACCGAAAAAATCCAAGTGCCATATATTATAGTACCGATCCCAACGATATTGAAGTAAACAAAGCAGGTGAAGCCTACGAAGCACTTCAACTTTACCAGCTTAGTTTTTTCCCTTTGATACCAACTGCTTCGTACAAAGTCTTTTTTGAATAAGTCCATCGAAGTGCTTGTTTGATTTCCATCTCTCAAAGGAGAATATCAAGCTGTATTTTCTATTTAACAATCAAGGGCCGAACACTACATTTTTATAGTTTTCACCGGTCAATAATGAATTTTCAGCTACTTATTGTGCCCCGTACTGGATTTGCAACGAAATATACCCTAATTTGATGCACCTCAATGGGCGAAGGTCATATAAACGAGAAATCATCATTTAAACAGAAAAGACATTGAACGTATTATCAGGCAAAATCAAGGGGGTAATTTATGGACTGGGCAGTTTAATTTTGCTCTTGCTTCTGTTTGAATCGCTGATTTATCTTTGGAAACAAAAGCTTGTTACCCGGGAGCAAAATCTGGCTGCCGAAGTGGCAAAGGAAATGACCATCAGTTTTGAGCGGGAACTGAGCTCGCTGATTTATTTGAATTCGGGTCTTGAAGCTTATCTGAAACTTCATCAGCATCAAATCGATTCCCTCGAGGTGCAGGAGTTGCTGCGGCACCTGCATGCCCAAAGCATCGGGCATATCCGCAATCTGGCTGTTGCCCGGGGAACGCGCATTGCCTGGATTTATCTCGTCGAAGGCAATGAAGCGGCTCTGGGACACGACTATCGCGATGTACCCGATCAATGGCCCAGTGTACAAAAGGGAATCGAAAGCGGTGAAATTGTGATGGACGGTCCGCTGGAGCTGATCCAGGGCGGAATTGCCCTTATTTTTCGCAAACCGGTTTTCTTCGATTCGCTCTACTGGGGCATGCTAAGTACCGTGATCGATGTCGACAGTCTGATGCAGTCGACCTTTGGCCACATCCCCTCCCGGAATTTTAACGAGGCCGTGGTTGTTGTACGCTCAGGACAGGTCGATTGCCTTTATGGTGACCCTGCCATCCTGGAAAAGCCCGGCAGCCATCGTTTCAACATGAGGGTTTATGGTAGCGAGTGGCTGTATGTTCTTGAGCCCGCTGCCGGCGATGAGCGGGGAGCTTTACTGCGCTTGCTGATCTGGGCCGGCCGGCTGCTGATGGTGCTGCTCAGTGTGGGGGCCGGCTATTTCTTCATTGTGCGCAGCCGCTCCATTGAGCTGGGGAAAAAGTATCGCCTGTTTTTCGAGGTGGTGGAGCAAAGCCCCGTCAGCATCATGATCACCACACTCGATGGAAGCATTGACTATGTGAACCCGGCCTGCCAGCTCACTACCGGATACAAGTCGCACGAACTGCTGGGACGTCATCCCAACATGCTTAAGAGTACGCATAATCCCGATCCCGACGACGAAGAACTGTGGCAAAACATTCAAAAGGGCGAAAAATGGCAGGGTGTTTTTGAGAATCAGAAAAAAGACGGAAGCCTGTTTTGGGAGCGGGCGATCGTTTTTCCCATGCTGAATCGCCGGGGCGAAGCCATCAAGTACATTGCCATCAAAGAAGATATCACCGAAAAAATTGAAACCGAAGCGTAACTTCGAAAACTCAATGCCGATAAAGACCGTTTCATTTCCATTCTGGCACACGATCTGCGAAGCCCCTTCAATGGCTTGTTGGGTATGCTGGGTTTAATGGACAACGAGCCGGAGCAGTATACTGCTGAGCAGCAAAAAGAAATGCTGGACAATATCAAACGTTCAGCCCTGTCGATCTTCAACCTGCTGAACGATTTGCTGGCCTGGTCGAAAGCTCAGGCCGGTCAATTGGTTCCCAATCCTGAAACCATCGACTTGTGTGTCAGCATTCATGAGGTGCTGACTTTGTTCGAATCGCTGGCAGCTTCCAAACAAATAGAGCTCCGACTCATCGCTCCTGATGTATGTAGTGCTTATGCCGATCAGTATTTTGTGCAAACGGTACTGCGCAATTTGCTGGCCAATGCCCTGAAATTTACACCGAAAAACGGAACCGTAAAGGTAGAAATGCTTCGAATGCCCGGCAACATTGTGCTCCGGGTAAGCGATAACGGCATTGGCATCGATACCGATAAAATCAAACTACTCTGGGACCAGTCGTCGAATTATTCAACACGCGGCACCGATGGAGAAGCAGGTACCGGAATGGGTTTACAGCTCTGCCGCGAAATGGTCAGCTCGTGGGGAGGCGAAATAGGGGTCGACAGTGTTGAAGGGCAGGGCAGCACCTTTTATTTCACCATTCCAAATGAAACCGCGCATTCCTGAAATGAATGAATAAAGCTTAAGGAATGCTAAAATCATCACCAGGCAGAAGTTTTGTTCCGATAATTTATATTTTAGTTGGCTAAATTCATATCAACTATGTCGAAGAGCCCGAAAGCGACAACACGTCGTGATTTTCTGAAAACATCGGCTGCCGGTCTGGCTGCTTTAAGTATCATTCCCTCGCATGTGCTTGCACGTTCGGCTTATCAGGCACCCGGCGACAAGCTCAATATTGCTGCCATTGGAGTAGGAGGGGCCGGTTACACCAATTTATTGCATCTCGAAAAGGAAAACATTGTGGCCCTTTGCGATGTGGATGAAGCTTATGCGCGAAAAGCGGTCAGGCGCTGGAGCAATGCAGCGTACTATACCGATTTCAGAAGAATGCTTGAAAACGAAAAGCAGATCGATGCGGTACTGATTGCCACGCCCGATCATACGCATTCGGTGGCCGCCATGGCTGCCATGCAACTTCAGAAGCATGTTTTTGTACAAACACCCATGGCGCACGCAATTTTTGAAGCCCGCCGAATGACGGAGACGGCCCGCGTGTACAATGTAGTGGCACAGGAGGGAAATCAGCATGCCTCGACCGACCAGCTGCGGGCCATCTGTGAAATATTGTGGGCCGGGAGCATTGGTGAAATTGAAAAAGTACACGTAGCCAGCCCGCAGCCACACTGGCAGCAGGGGGGCTACTATCCCGATAAA
Source organism: Roseimarinus sediminis (assembly GCF_050433125.1). NCBI lineage: Bacteria > Pseudomonadati > Bacteroidota > Bacteroidia > Marinilabiliales > Prolixibacteraceae > Roseimarinus > Roseimarinus sediminis. Next base: position 393,632 of record NZ_JBNPXV010000002.1, read on the forward strand.
AAGATGAGGGTGCCCAAAACACTGAACTGGGATTTGTTTGTAGGGCCGGCGCCCATGATCGATTACAACGACACCTATACTCCTTTTGGCTGGCGGGCCTGGTGGAATTTTGGAAACGGAGCACTGGCAGCTGCGGGTCCCCGCCTGCTTGCACCGGTATTCAGTGCCCTGAAACTCGAAGCTCCCGTAAAAGTGCAGGCCAGTTCCAGCGAGGTGAACCTGCAGTCGGCACCCGAGGCCGAAAAAATTGTGTTTGAATTTGCCCGTCGCGACAACCTGCCGCGCCTGGCCATGCCTCCCGTAAAACTTTATTGGTATGATGGCGGAATTGAACCGGAAATCCCTGCTCAGCTTCCTGCCGGTTTGCCCATGGGCAACGACGATGGCTATGTAATTTTTGAAGGAAGCGAAGGACTGCTGGTTTGCGGATCGGGAGGCGAAAATTATGCCGTATTAAAAAATGGCGAACTGGTGGAACCAAGGCTTCAAAAGCAGCTGCCCCGCATCATGAACCCGCTCGATGGCGGGCATGAACTCGACTGGGTAAGGGCCTGCAAGGAAAACCCGCAAAACCGACTGGCCCCATCGGCCAGCTTCGATCAACAGGCGGCCTTAAACGAAACCATTCTTTTGGGAACCATTGCCGTTCGTATTCAGTCGCTGGGAAAAAATCTGGAGTGGGACAGTGCCCAGCTGCGTTTTACCAATGTGAGTCCTTACGAAGAGTTTGAGATTGTCAACTACCAACCACTTTACATACAAAACGGAATTCCGCGGCTCGACAAGGAAGTAGAAAAGCACAATGTTGTCCATTTTGTGAATCAGCTGGTTCGGCCGGTGTACCGAAACGGCTGGGAACAGATTTGATGAATCGCTTCGCTTTCATGGGCTGCTTTCCACATCGAAATCTTATCTTTGCCTGATAAAACAGTAAGCCAATGAATACAAGCATCGATCCAAAGCAGGTCAGCCGTTTTAAACAGTTGATCGGAGAAAGTCAGAAAGCAGTCATTGTACCTCACATCAATCCCGATGGCGATGCCATTGGTTCATGCCTTGCATGCCGACACCTCTTAACAGCCATGGGTAAAACCGCCACGGTGGTAATTCCCAATGAATATCCCGACTTTTTGCAGTGGATTGACGGGAGCAGTGAAGTAATCGACTTCGAACGCGAAACACAACGCGCCCAAGCGGTAATGAAAGCAGTCGATACCCTGTTTGTGCTCGATTTCAATAATTTTGAACGCAGCGAAGGCATGGCTGATGAGCTGAATGGATTTGAAGGCCGAAGCATTCTGATTGACCACCATCCAGGCCCGGTGGCCGTATGCGATTTGCTCATTTCGTATCCCGAAGTGAATTCAACCTGCGAATTGTTTTTCCGCCTTGTTGAGGCTGCCGGTTTTCTGGCTTACATCGGGCGCAATGCCGCCGAAGCCATCTTCACCGGCATGATGACCGATACCGGTAATTTCAGCTACAACGCCTCCGACCCCGAAACCTACCGCATCATTGCCAAATTGCTGGAAAAAGGCATCGACAAGGATCAGGTTCATTCCAATGTTTACCATACTTTTTCCGAAGACCGCTGGCGCCTGATTGGCCATAGTCTGAAAGACAAGATGGTGATACTGCCTGAGTACCGGACCGGCTACATCAGTCTGAGCCGGGAGGAAATGGAGCGCTTCAACTACCAGCCCGGCGATACCGAAGGCCTGGTCAATTATCCCCTGATGGTGAAGGACATTGTATTTTGCATTTTCTTTTATGAGAAGGACGATGTGGTGAAGGTTTCTCTTCGTTCAAAAGGCGCTTTTTCGGTCAATCAGTTTTCGCGCGAGCACTTTAATGGAGGCGGGCACAACAATGCTGCCGGTGGTCGCAGCGAACTGTCGCTCAACGAGGCCATCGACTATTTTCTGAAAGTGCTGCCCGCCTATCGCGATCAACTGCTTGCTTCCTCTTAAAGCTGTTTCATGAACCGTTCTGATCTGATTAAAAAGTTATTGCCCGGTTTCATCCCGCTCTTTGTTTTTATTGCGGCCGACGAAATATGGGGAACCCGTATCGGGCTCATTGTTGCCCTGGCGGTGGGGCTGGCCGAACTGGCCTACACCTATTTCCGCGACAAACGTTTCGACCGTTTTATCCTGCTCGACACGGCCCTGCTGATGGCCCTGGGGGGAATTTCCATCCTGCTTGAAAATGATATCTTTTTCAAAATTAAGCCGGCCATCATCGAAGGTATCATGGTGCTGATGCTGGGGCTTTCGGCCTTTACCCGTTTCGATTTGGTGGGGGGCATGTCGAAACGTTACATGAAAGGCATTGAGCTGAATGAGGCGGTTCAGCAAAAATTCAGACAAACCCTGAAAGTCATGTTCTGGATTTTTTCGGTCCACACCCTGCTGGTACTCTACGCTGCCTTTTTTCTCTCGCGCGAAGCCTGGGCCTTTATCAGCGGCGGTTTGTTTTACATCCTCTTTGCTGTTTATTTCCTCTACGAATGGATGAAGCAGAAGCGGGCAGGCCGAAAGATGGCTGCAGCCCCGGTCGACGATGAAGAATGGCTGCCCGCGGTGGATGAAGAAGGAAAGATCATAGGAAAAGTACTGCGCTCGAAGGTACACAACGGCTCCCGGATCTTGCACCCCGTAGTGCACCTGCATGTGATGAATCACCGCAAACATTTGTACCTGCAAAAACGCCCCGATAACAAACTGATCCAGCCCGGCAAATGGGATACGGCCGTGGGCGGACACATTGCCTTTGGCGAGGATGTCAAAACCTCATTGCAGCGCGAAGCCTGGGAAGAAATCGGCTTGAAGGAATTTTCAGCCAAACCCATTGGTAGCTACCTTTTCGAGAGTGAAATCGAACGGGAACTGGTTTATTCCTTTCTGACTTACGATTTCAAGGGCATCCACCTGCATTCCGACGAAGTGCAGGAAGGCCGTTTCTGGACCCAAAAACAAATTGAGCAAAACCTGGGTAAAGGCGTCTTTACACCCAACTTTGAACTGGAGTACAGGCAACAGCTGAAGGGGAAGATTTTCTGAGGACAGGGGAGGTTGAGGTTAAGGTTGAGGTTGAGGTTGAGGTTTGCCAACGGCTTTTGTTGTAATTGTTGTAATTGTTGATTGATAATGGACAGTTGACAATGGCTCCGCTTATTTAAGCTGTTAAAAAGCGTATGGTTCTAAATCGTCGGTTTATTCAACTGGGTAAACTTAGGACTTAGGACTCAATTACCAATGACGCTTTGACTTACTTTCCTATCAGAAAGATGGCTGGTCGTTTGTGCAGGTCGGGAAGGGCTTTCTTCCATTCCCTGATGGTCAGTGTTTTGATGTATTCCGTTTCGAGGGTCAGATCGCAGGCCACGCACAGGCGGGTATTGTTGTTCAGCGTTTTTACCAGTTCTTCGAGCAGTGAATTGTTACGGTAGGGGGTTTCGATAAATAGCTGGGTTTGATCGTACTTAACGGCTTGCTGCTCCATAAAGTGCAGTGTTTTTCCCCTCGATGGATGCTTGATGGGAACATAGCCCACAAAAGTGAAACTCTGGCCATTCATTCCCGAGGCCATCAGGGAAAGCAGAATGGACGAAGGTCCAACCAGTGGTCTTACGGTAATGTCCTTTTGATGGGCCGTTTTTACCACTTCGGCACCGGGATCGGCCACACCAGGGCAGCCGGCTTCCGAGATCACGCCCATGTCGTTCCCTTCGGCAGCATGTTGCAGAAACAACACCATGTCGTCGTGGCGTGTCCGCTTGTTGATTTCCATAAAGGTCAGCCCGTCGATGTTAATGTCGGGATCGATCTTCTTCAGAAACCTGCGGGCTGTGCGTGTATTTTCAACAAAATAGAAACTGATTTTCTGTATCAACGGTAGTATATCGGCCGTTAGGACCTTATATGGATTTTCATCACCCAGGGTATTGGGGATCAAATAGAGTGTTCCGCTCATCTTTTTTTTTTGCAAAGGTAGAATTTTATCCCACATTAACTGAATCGATGTACGACCAGTCGAACTGCTTCTTTCGTGCCAGCCTGCTGATTAAAATTACAAGCAGGCCGTAAATGCCGGCAAGCATCAGGGGGTAAAGAAAGTTATTTTCACTCAGATACTGATGCAGAAAGCCCGGAGGAATGGCAGGCATCAGCACCGAAAATAGCTTCAAAGCCGTTTTTCCTCCCTGAACGATTGTTTTTTCCTGTGAATACTGAAGAAATGGACCTGAATTTGATATTTTTGGAAGACCAAAGCCAAAAGAAGAAGCGTTTTGAAAATCACATTTTTAGGAACAGGAACTTCACAGGGAGTACCCATTATTGCCTGTAATTGTAAGGTTTGCCAGTCGACCAACTCAAAGGATCAGCGTTTGCGTTCGTCGATCATGATTGAAAGCGACGGCGGCTGCATCGTAATTGATGCCGGACCCGACTTTCGGCAGCAGTTGTTGCGGGCCGGTGTAATGAAGCTGGATGCCATTCTGCTTACCCACGAGCATTACGATCACATTGCCGGGCTCGACGACATCAGGGCCTTCAACTGGGTTCAGAAGCGCCCAACCGACATCTATGCCGAGCACCGGGTACAGCAATCGGTGAAGCGTATTTTTCATTATGTATTTGCCAGCAAAAAGTATCCGGGCATTCCCCAGATGAAACTGCACGATATCAAGAACCGCCCATTCGAAATCAATGGTCTTCGCATTGTTCCCATCAGGGGGCATCATTACAAGTTGCCCGTGTTTGGTTTCCGCATTGCCGACTTTGCCTACCTTACCGACATGAAGACGCTTCCCGAAGAAGAACTGGAAAAATTGCAGGGGCTTGAGGTTCTGGTCATCAACGCCCTGCGCTTCGAAGAACACCTTTCGCACATGAATGTTGAACAGGCACTGGCTTTAATTGCTGAATTGAAGCCGCAGAAAGCCTACCTGACGCATTTGAGCCACCAGCTGGGACTGCACGACGAGGTGAATCAACTGCTGCCCGAAGGGGTCGGGCTGGCCTACGACGGGCTGGTTCTTTTCCCTGAAAAGTAAGTGAAATAATAGAGCACACTGCCCGAAAGCAGAAAGAAAATGCCGGCTGCTACCAGTCCGGTGCCAAGGGAATACTCGTCGGTAACCCAGCCCAGGATGGGGCCAATCATGGCAAAATTGATGCGAATGAACATGTTGCGCAGCGAGAGCACGGTAGCCCTCACATCCGAATCGATCAGCAGATGGATGTAGTCTTTCAGCACCGGTGTGGCAATTCCCCGCACCATGTAAAACAGAAAAAGCAGGGGCAGGGCCCATACCGAAATAAACAAGCCGGTAAAGATGAACCCGCCTGCCACCGACAGGAAAATAATGCCGGTGCTTTGCCGCTGACTGAAGCGGTGCTCAACGCGGTGGGCCATCATCGACGAAAAACCAACGGTGAGGTTGAGGGCAGTCCAGATCACACCGAACAGGGCCAGCGGCCAGTCGATTTCCTGCAGGTAGGGCTGTATAAACCAGGCATAGGTGAGTGTTGCCGTGCCTATGAGCGATGAAAAGAGAATGAAATAGCGCAGCTTTACGTGTTCGACCATGGCAAAGCGCACCACATGCAGGATATCGCGAAAACCGGCGACCCTTTTTTCCTTGTCAATGGGCGGTTCAACGAGGCTGATGGCCGCCGGAATGGCCGCTGCTGCAATCAGGGTTTGAAAGTAGAAGGGGGTACGCAGGCTGATGGTGGCCAGCAAGGCCCCCAGTATGCCGGCAAAGGCTTCCGAGAAGTTCCCCACCGAGGTCACGCGCCCTTCATATTTCAGATACTCCCCCTCACGTCGCTGGCTTTTCATGCTATCGTACAACATGGCCGAATCGGAACCCGAAATAAAGCTTTGTCCCATGCCCAGCACCAGTTCGGCCAGCATAAACTGCCAGAAAGCAAAGGAGAAGGTATAGAATGAAAAGCCGACGGTGGTAAGCAGGGCCCCCACAATGAGCGTTTTGCGCCGGCCCCACACATCGCCAAAATAACCCGAAGGTATCTCCAGCACCAGCATCCCCACCGAATACACTGCCTTCAGCAGAAAGATGTCGGTCATGCTAAGGCCATTGTCTTCGAAGAACAGCACAATAATGGGCATGATCAGCGAAAACCATTTCGCAATTTTGATGATGTACAACTTGTAGAGGTTGTTTGCAATTGTTCGGGCCATCGGACAAAAATATAAAAGAGTTTCTTCCCGCCATAGCGATTTCTGCTTACTCAATAAAAACGATCATTCACTCAATATTTCCGGCCATGTACTCAATTTATTTTTAACAGCGCATAAAAGTAGTTGATGGCTTACAGCCTTTTTTTTCGTCCCGTTAGGGACCGGATATTGGTAGAAACAGTGGCGTAAATAAAATGGAAGTCCCGTTAGGGACGAAATAAAAAACCTGACAACGAGGCAAATGTTGAAAGAATTTGAGATCGAATATGATGACCGGTGCGTATTTAAACCAGTGGATATTGATTATAGCGTAGCTGACGGCACTTACTTAAATGCAGGATTCAAACGATCTACCAATATAAAGTCCCTAACGGGACGATCGCTTGATTGCGATGTTGGTGATAATATTTTTATTAATCCGGTTGGGATGGTATATTGGTAGTTGATCGCTTACAGCCTTTTTTTTCGTCCCGTTCGGGACCGGATATTGGTAGAAACAGTGGCGTAAATAAAATGGAAGTCCCGTTAGGGACGAAATAAAAAACCTGACAACGAGGCAAATATTGAAAGAATTTGAGATCGAATAGGATGACCGGTGCGTATTTAAAACGGTTGATATTGATAATACCGTACCTGACGGCACTTACTGAAATGCAGGATTCAATTGTCTACCAATATAAAGTCCCTAACGGGACGATGGCTTGATCGTGAAGTTGGTGATAACATTTTTATTAATCCGGTTGGGATGGTATATTGGTAGTTGATCGCTTACAGCCTTTTTTTTCGTCCCGTTCGGGACCGGATATTGGTAGAAGCAGTGGCGTAAATAAAATGGAAGTCCCGTTAGGGACGAAATAAAAAACCTGACAACGAGGCAAATGTTGAAAGAATTTGAGATCGAATATGATGACCGGTGCGTATTTAAAACGGTTGATATTGATAATACCGTACCTGACGGCACTTACTGAAATGCAGGATTCAATTGTCTACCAATATAAAGTCCCTGACGGGACGATCGCTTGATCGCGATGTTGGTGATAATATTTTTGGTTAATCTCGTTAGAGTTGGAATATTGGTAGTTGATAATATTTTTTTGGTCCCGTAAGGGACCGTATATTGGTAGAAACAAATGAGTAAAAAAATGGAAGTCCCGTTAGGGACGAAATAAAACCTGCCAACAAGGCAAATGTTGAAAGAATTTGAGATCGAATAGGATGACCGGTACGTATTTAAACCAGTGGATATTGATTATAGCGTACCTGACGGCACTTACTTAAATGCAGGATTCAAACGATCTACCAATATAAAGTCCCTGACGGGACGATCGCTTGATTGCGATGTTGGTGATAATATTTTCGTTAATCTCGTTAGAGTTGGAATATTGGTAGTTGATAACATTTTTTTTGGTCCCGTAAGGGACCGTATATTGGTAGAAACAAATGAGTAAAGAAAATGGAAGTCCCGTTAGGGACGAAATAAAACCTGCCAACAAGGCAAATGTTGAAAGAATTTGAAATCGAATAAGATGACCATTACGTATTTAACCCTGTTGATATTGATAATACCGTAGCTGACGGCACTTACTGAAATGCAGGATTCAATTGTCTGTCAATATAAAGTCCCTGACGGGACGATCGCTTGATCGTGAAGTTGGGTTGCAGTGAGATTACTGACTGTGATTGAAGGTAAAGTGTTTAGTTGATAAAGTCTTGAATTTGCACTGGCAATTGTTTTTGCCACATTTGATAATAAGTTCCTCTTTTTTGAAATAGGTCATTATGGGTTCCTTGTTCAATAAGATGGCCATTTTCAAGGACTACAATCTGATCAGCACCAATAATTGTACTTAGCCGATGGGCAATAATAATGATCGTTTTACCTTCATTTTTTAATTCCTGGATTGTTTTCTGAACATAAAACTCTGATTTTGAATCTAACGAAGATGTTGCTTCGTCAAGGATGATTATTTCGGGATTTCGGTATAAGGCTCTGGCAATAGCAATTCGTTGTTTTTGACCTCCTGAAAGTTGGGCTCCGTTTTCACCCAAATAAGTATTTAAGCCGGCAGGAAGTTGTTCAATAAATTCATTTAGACCTAATGATCTGCAGATCGTTAATATTCGTTCGACATCAGGTTCTACTACACCTAGTGCTATGTTTTCAATTATATTTCCTGCAAAAAGTTCCAGTTGTTGAGGAACACCGGAGACCATTTTACGTAGCGAATCAGAATCGAAATAAGCGATATCATAATTACCTATTATAATGGAGCCTTTGTTTAATTTGTAAAGTTTTTGCAGAAGAACAGCGAGCGTTGTTTTCCCGGAACCACTTTCACCAATAATGGCAGTTATTTCGCCTTTTTTAATAATCAGATTAAGATCCTCAAAAACATCAACCCGGGTTCCATAGCTAAAATGTACGTGTTGAAAGTAGATATCTCCAAGAAGTTCTTGCTTTAGTTCTATCTTATTTTCATCGCTCTCACGCTTCAAGTCCATGATTTCAAATAAGCGGTCGGCAGCAATTAAGGCATTCTGAATGGTTTTATTCATTCCTATCAGGTTCGCTGCAGGTCCGGTGAAGTAGCCAATAATTGCATAGAAGCCTAAAAGCTCTCCAGGTGTAATGGAACGATCAATTACGAAACCTGCACCCACCCAAAGCAATATAATGGTAAAGGCTCTGCTTGAGAATTCTGAAGATGTTCCTGAAAATATTGAATTGAGGCCTGATTTATACACCGTTTTTAGCAATCCAATAAAGCGTGTTTCAGTTTTTGTGTTAGCAAAATCTTCAATTCCAAATTGTTTGATGGTTTTTACCGAGTTAAGCGATTCTACTAACTGACTCTCCAGTTCTGCAGCATGTTCCATTAATTTTCTTTCCTGCTTACGGTTTAGACGATTCACAAAAAAATAGGTAGTTGTATAGAGAGGTACAACCAGCGACATGATTAATGCTAATTTCCAGCTATATATGAACATCAGGGCAAATGAAAAAAGAACTATAAATACGTTAACGATCAAAGTTATGGTGGTGTCGTTTATAAAGAGACGAATTTTAACAGCATCGTTAATACGTGAAATAATTTCGCCTACGCGCATTGTGTCGAAAAAGCGTTGAGGGAGTTTGAGCAGGTGTTTGTAATAGCCCAGTATTAAGCGGGCATCTATTTGTTGCCCTGTGCGAAGCATGAATACACTTTTACTTGCACCAATGAAAATTTGAATAAGTAGCAGGATCAACATAACAATACTTAACAGGTTCAATAAATTCCTGTTATTTCCAACCAGTACAAAGTCAGTTATTTTTTGAATGTAGATCGAGGTTGATAATCCCAAAACGGTATAAACGATCGCCCCCCAAAGTGATTGGGTTAAGATACTTCTGTGCGGACGAAGCAGAAAAATAAAGCGTCGGAAATTGGAAATCTTCCTGTTTCCCGTTTCAAAATTTTCGGCTGGCGCAAACAAGACTATAACGCCTGTCCACATTTCTTCAAATTCAGATAAGGTGATTTTATGCAACTGACCATCGACCGGATCCATATATTTCAATAGATTTTTCTTCACCCGATAAAGCACCACATAATGGTGTAAAATCTCATTTACCACAACATGAGCAATGGCCGGGAGGGGAATTTTAGGCAGGGCATCAATACCACCCTTTACACCTTTGGCAGTGAAGCCTAGTTTTTCAGCTGCCTTTATCAAGCCTAAAACATTGGTTCCTTTTTTATCAGTTCCGGCCATTTGGCGGATGCGCGCAACAGGGAGCCTTAGATGATAGTGGGACGAAATGGATGCCAAACATGCCGCACCGCAATCGGTAATATCTCTTTGTTTAACTTTGATGTTCATCCGGTAGTTTTTAAGTAGCTTAGTCAGAATGGTACTCCTGTCGATAAATGCCTTGTAATTATTACTGTTGGTCTGCTAGCTTTGGATTCAACCAATTGTCAACCTTATCTAAAAATAGTTGGGATAGCGTGCGTTCAGTTAAAGTAAAGCGGCCAGTCAGCGTCATTCCTTTAATGAGTTCGCCTTTGTAACCATTCTTTAATTGAAGATAGTTGGTGTTTAAGGTACAACGTACTTTAAAAACAGGCTGGTTGTTTATAGTTAAGATATCGCCCGATATTTCATTAACTATTCCATTCGCTGTTCCCCATTGGTTATAATTAAAGGCATCGAGTTGAAAATCCACGTTCATTCCCTTATTGAAAAAGCCAATATCAGATGGCGATACGTAACATTCAACCAGCAATTCACTTTCGGGTGAAATCTGAGCTAATATCTGGTTAGGGGAGATGAAGCTCCCGGTTTGAACTCCGGAACATTGTATGATTTTTCCGTCGATTGGCGAGATGATCAGATATTTCTTTTTTTCTTCATTAATTTGAGTAATTCCAGCTTCCAGTTCTGCATTTTCTTGTTGCAGGAGCACCAGCGAAGCATTCCATTGTCGATGGTATTGGTCGTGAATTAGTTTCTCCTTTTTTAATGAGATTTCATAATTGTTCACTATTCTGTTGTGGTCCATTGCAGTTTCAACTGCCTTATGAAACAGTTCATCTGAAACCTTTTTTTCGGTAGAATAATACTCACTTTGTATTTTTTGTTGGTTGAGTTGTGTTAAATATTCATTGTACTCACTCAGGTATTTGGGTGTTTTTACAAGTTCAGGGTGATAATGCAAAACCATCTGCAGATCATGAATAAATGCCTTATTCCTTTCTATTTTTTCCCGGTGGGTATTTATTTGTCCTTCCAGTGATTGGGAATTTAAAATCACCAGTGTATCTCCGGTGAAAACTTTTTTGTTTTCTGCGAGATTAATCCATATGATTTGACCATAAACCAATGATTGCAGACTACTATTTTCATTGGCCGATCGGATGATTCCTCTGCTTTGGGAACTTATTTCTACTTTGATAAATGGAGTTGCCCCGAGGGCCGCCAACAAGCTCAGCAAAATAACGATATAGATGGTTTGTCTGACTTTTGAATGCCTGGCAAAATGGCTTTCTGCACTGTTATCTATTATTTCAGGAGGAAAAAGGTTCATTTTATCATTTGATAAACTTGTATCATTATGATTACAATTAGATAAATCAATAAAATCCAATAGGTGATTTTCAAGGTTCTTAACTTTTTAAGTTTCCTTGCATCTTCCATTTGAATATCGATATTATATACTCCTAGTAAGCAATCGATAAAGAACTGGTGTTATCAAGTTTTAGATTTTTTATCAAAAGCTCAAAACTAAGTAAGTGCATTGTATAGCATAATAATAACAGATATAATAACGTAAATTAAAAGTATCAAATTGACTTTTTTAAGCTTCTTAATTTGTCGTTCATTTTTTTCTATTTTCATAATGGTAGTAAAAGTTTTACTTCAATAAATTATAATATCGTAAATAAATGCTTGCCTTGGATTATGAGAAGATATTGGCAAGCATTTATATTTTAATTGTCTGGAAAAGAGAACTAAATGCTTAAGTTATAGTTTATATTTTACACCTATAAACATCTTCAGCCTGAGCAGCAACAAAATCGTCTACAGCATTATCTATTGCTGCTGCGATTTTACCAATTGCTCTTCCTAAGTGGAACATAAATTTGTCTCCACCATTGATTACCAACAACTCCTCGATTGATAATTCTTTTAAATTTATTAATTCTTTCATAGTTTTAATTATTTTCTTGTTTCGTTATAACCTTCTTTAACACCGGCGACCAAGTCATCCCAATTATTATAAACATAAATGCAAGCACCTGCAATTGCTATTGCCAAAGCAATACTTCCACCATTTCCATTTCTCATTTCAACAGCATCCAGTTCCCGGACACCCATTAATTCTAAATTTTTCATGATACACAAAATTTAATTTAATTTTATGCCGGCTGTTAAAGCTGGCTTGCCCGGTAGCTGTTCTGTTCGCGAAAAGTGGATTGGCTGCCGGGCTTGATCTTTTGAGAATTCTCAGATGCTAAGTTAGGTGAGTACCGTCCAGAAAAAAGAACGGAACTAAAATTTTTAGGAATATTTTCTTGCTATTGGATTAAGGAGCATCCGTGTTGCCATCAGCTGCCAGCAAAAAAGGGAAGAAAGCTGCTTATTCCTTCAAAGATCTGATTTACTTTATCTTTTAAGTGTTAAAACCAATTGTTTAAAGTTTAGAGCTGACGTCGCATTCTTCTTGTTTGAGCCCCCTTTAATTTTTAACGTGGTATTCCGATCAACTACAAGAATGGGGGCTTGCGTGATGATACGTTTATTGCCGGTGTAAACAAACGAGTGCTTACTTCTACTGTATTTTATGTCTACATTGAATGCTTTCAGATCGTCGAGTTCAATAAATAACTGACTTCTCGAGATGCCTAATTTTTCTGCAAATTCTTCCGCATTTCCTGTCTTTTCGATTTCAATCAATTTGGACATTTTTTCAATTACATATATTTTTTTGTCCAGTTTCATGATTACTAGTTTTTTTGGGCATTAGTTTATTCCTTTTTTCGAAAAAAGGTTACCCAGTTTTTACGAAAAGTTGATGAAATACGTTATAGCGGTGGTGAAGTGTAATGTCTTGTAGAAGAATATCTTAGTGTACTGAGGGGCATTCAAAACACTTGTGAATTTGCTATTAAGCTGTTTATGGTGAGTGAACCTAAAGTCTGTGATTAGATTGAAGAGCAACAAAAACTATTAATATTATTTTCTGTTTTTGGATCTTGTTATAAACAAACTGTTAGCAACAGGCATATGGCTACATAAATCAGAGGTACTGAAATAGTGCAAATAGCTATTGCTGGGCTATCCATGGCTCATAAGTTCACGAAATGAAGCACTGTACAAATTGTTAGATCCCATTAATTCCAAATGGTTGCCATATGAATGAATTTGTCCCTTCTCAAGAATGTAAATACGATCTGAAAAACGTGTAATTTTAATCCGATGGGTAACTAGTAAGATGCAAATATCAGTTTTTAGTTTGTTGAGAAGATTCATAACAAAATTTTCAGTATTTCTATCCATGGCCGAAGTGGGTTCGTCGAGAATTAGTAAACTGGGTTTTGACCATAAGGCCCTGGCCAGGCCAACCAGTTGTTTTTGACCACCGGAAATATTGATCCCCTGTTCGCCAAGCAGTGTTCCATAATTTTGTGGGAACTCAGTAAAAAACTGATGGAAACCGGTTTGCATACAGAAATCAACACATTTTTGTATTTCTTCCTGTGTTGCACCCAAGCATATATTCTCGATTAGTGTTCCGTTAAACATCTTTACCTCTTGCGGCACTATGCCGATTTGTTTACGCCATGCAGGGATGGAGATTTCATTTATTGTGTGTTCGTTTACGAATATTTCACCTTCCTCCGGGGCATAAAAACGTTGAAGAATGTTAAGAAAAGTGGTTTTTCCGCAACCGCTTTCACCAAGTAACGCGATAATCTCACCTTTTGATACCTGCAACGATACCCCCTTTAGTAATTGTTTTCTGCCTGGAAAACGGAATGAAACATTTTTAACTTCAACTTTGTCGATATCCGTCAACCTTGCTTTATAATCTTCCAACTCTTCTTCAAATTCGGGGGGAATTGATGAGAATTCATACATACGGTCGAACGCTACTTTTGCACCCTGCAGGGTGATATTTGCAAACGACAAACTTACAATGGCAGGGAAAACGCTGCCGCTAATACCAAGTAAGGCCATAAGCGATCCAATGGTGAGTTTCTCTTTGATGACCATCCATGAGCCAACCGTAACGAGGGTGATGGTAATAAATACAGAAGCTATTTCGGCCGTTAACTGAAGCGAAATACCAACCTTTCCTAAGCTGAAGATTTTATCCTGGTAAATACCGTAAATAACCTGGTTGAGTTTTGAAAACTGTTCTTCTTTATTTCCGCCTTTTATTGCATCAATGCCCTGAATGGAATTCACATAATTGCCCGATTTATGGGCATTGGAGGCCATGACTTCTTGCTGGCTTGTTACTATTCGTTTGTGATATCGCCACGAAATAAAACCGAAAAGTGGGAATGCAACCATTGAAAGCATTCCAATTGTAGGCGAATAGATAAACAATATGACCTCGCCAGTAATTACCAACAAAAAGTTTTTGAGTAAATCACCAAAAACAGCTGTTATGGTGTTTTGTATGCGGGAAGTATCGTTCATGCGTTCGACCAATTCGCCGGTATGGCGGGTATCGAAAAACGATTTGGGTAAATGCAATAAATTGTTAAAAAAACGGCCAATTAAGCGGTTATTAAATCCCTTGCCTTGTATGATGCCAAAAAATCCGGCAATATAACCAATGCCTCCGCGGGCAGCCAGCAGAATGGCAACCAGCACTAAGCTGACAGCCAGCTTTTCAACATCTCCTGAGGGTAAAATGTCATCAATCAGTTTTTGAGAAAAAATGGCCATGACCATACCGAGTATGGCTAAAACAAGGCTTACTATGAAAATAATAGTAAGCAGGCTGATGTCTTCGCGAAGTAGCAACCTGAACCAATTCCATTTCCCTTTTTTGATTTCACCTGCTTGTTCAATTCTTTCGGTTGGCAAAAGTTCCAATAGTGATCTTGTCTGCCATATAGCTGACAGTTCTGGTTCGGTGTATTCCATTATACCTCTGCCCGGGTCGCCAATAATGTATTTGCCGTTTTCAAAGCCATAGCAAACCACGTAATGCAGTAAGCGTTTGTCGATGATGACATGTTGAATGACTGGGTGTTCTAATTCTTGTAAATATTCAAAATTCCCCTCGTATCCTTCTACTTCAAAGCCCAGTTTTTGTGCTGCCTGATAAAGACCAAGCAGGGTGGTGCCTTGTTTTGATGTGCCGCTGATTTCGCGCAGGTTTTCTAAACTTTTATTTCCTCCATGGTATTTTAATATAGATAATAAACAGGCAACACCACAATCGGACTGATCGAGCTGTTTGGTAAAAGTTTTATCGATTAAGTTTCTTCTCATAGACGATTTTATTCATCTTTTGTTTAGTCATTTACCTGCCCTGTTTGAACCACCTGTAGTAAGTCATCGATACGGGTAGCCCCATTGAAACGCTTTACGAGTTTGTTGTTTGTGCCGTAAACGAAAGTGCTTGGCGCGGCCAATTGTCCAAAGTATTTTTGAAGGGAATCGAAAGGACAATGGTAAACACCTACGTTGGGTAAAACATGCAAACCAAGAGTTTGGCCTAGATGCTTAATTGTATCAATGGGTTCGGCTGAAACCAATATAATTTCAGTATTCTCAAATTCAGGTATGCGTTTAGAAAGCTCTTCCAACTCGTACCTGCAAAAATCGCAATGGGTATTGAAGAAAAATAGAAGTTTAATCTCGTCATAAGAAAAATCAGTGAGGTAAATTATCTCATTTTGAGAAGAAAGCAATTCTATTTTGGGCATGAACGCAATTTTACAGTACGCTTCTTTTTTAATGGAAACTTTATTGAACGACAAATACCATAAACTACCTATCAGTAATGCGATCAATACAAAAAATATGTGGCGATGCGGTTTTCTCATGCTTAGGTTGTAAAGTTTAGCGTTATAAACACTACAATGCTCACCCAAATAAGTAAGCCAATACCATAAGTTTTGGCAATAAAACCAATGCGGTTCCATATATTACCTGATATTAATTGTTTTAATAGCAGGGCAAGTACAATCCAATAAATAGCTTCTGGAATACTAATTAATGACAACGGGTAATGAACGTACTCGGGAATGTTGTTTATATCAAGAAGGCTGAATAAGGTAAATGGTTGAAATTGGCCGATTTCAATTAAAGTTTGAAAATTGTAATAATACAAGCCACCAGTTCGGATAAAAGAGAAGAATACAAAAACCAATTCTGCCATAATAACTACTCTTAAATATTCTTTATATTCTAATTTTGAATTGTTCATAAAAGAGCCAACCCATAAAAAAGCAGCAATTAGTCCAGTTTTAAGGATTAGTATAACTGGAATTAAAATATAGTTAATCCATTGATATTTACTTTTAAATGCTAGTATCTTTGCAATCATTTCTGTCGACAATTGCCCCGAATAGGTGTTAACATAAATATCATCAGAAAGAATAGCATTTACAATGATTATGTTTATAAAAGAGATTAGGATAATCAGCCCATATATTTTCCAAGTTTCAATTTTTCCCATTTTGTATTAAATCCTTTCTGCTTTCTCATCTTTAACATTAAAATTGACTGCTTCTGTTTTCAGTATTTTCATCCATCCAATAAATAATTAATTGCTTTAGTGATTCAATATTTCAATAGAATACGTTGTATTTGCAATAATGAATACAATATTTGTTGATCGTCATACATTTTTACTTTTATGTTTCTTTTTAATCAAGCCCCAGTGAGCTAAAGCAACTGAAGTAATTACACTTATTATTACAAGAAATGGAGAAAATGAAAATTCATTAATAATGAGATACCTAAGTGTAAAAAATACCACAGCGATTCCTAAAGTGTACATTAGTCTTAAAAAAAGAATTCGATATCTCATTTATATCTTTAGATTTATGGTTTATTATCTAAATATCAAAATTTTCAATAAAAGGATGTTCATAAATTTCTGTGAAAAAGTAGAATGCATTTCGTTTAAAATTTATATGCATAATTGTTAAATAGGTTTTAAAAATTATGAACATCCCTTAAACACATTACTCAGAGATTATACAATCTTTGACAAACGCATACGAGGCAAGTAGATGGCTACCACCCCAAATCATTGCTGCAATCGCACCTGCTGGCATTGTTAAGAATGCAGCTACAGATAATCCCACCGCAGCTAGTGCCCTAGCGCAATCCCAAGAAATTCCACCTTCAATATTTTCTAATTGTTCTATTTTTAATTGTTTCATGATATTATAATTTAAAAATGTTTATTAATATCCTGTCCTTACTCAACCAACTATTCAATTTGCCCATTAGGCCCAAGCCTTATTTTGGCTCATTTGCATAGCATCTTGAGTTAACAAGAGTGTTTTAGTAATCAGCTTTTTACCTATGGCTTTCGAAAAAGCTGATCAGTTCTTTTACGTCACCGTGGGCAAAATGCTTTTTTTTAAGAGACACCATTTTTGGTGAGGTTTTTTACTTTTTTTAGAATACCTCAGTTTTGAGGCTGCTCCAATCGGAGTTATGAACACCCGGCCTTGTAATCCTCAGCTGGGTTAGGATCTGCTCGTACATTGTGTTGTACGTTTCGCTCGAGTCGTAAATGTTTAAAACCTTTCAAGATTTTTGTCGTTATTACTTTGTGCATTTACACAAAAGAGGGCCAATAGCATGCCTGACAAAAAGCTTATAGATACGTATCTCATCTGAGAAGGTTTTATTTCACTACAAATTAATAGCATCTGAGTGCAACTCACTTGCACTCAGAAGAAATTCTACAACCCCAAATACCAAATATTTAAGAATTTAATCGGCTATAACACGTTGAATTCTGCGCAAAGACGAGCTATTACTTGCATTACAATCGAATGCTGAAGCCAACTTCTCAAAACCAAACGCTTGTACTTTGCAGAGTATACTGATCATTAAAACAAAGAACTTAAAACGTGCCAAATTCCAACCTGATTGTCAATGGAAAATGGGAACGAAATCGCTAATTTTTATCCTCAACTCTGGATGTCATGACTCTTACTTCGAATGGTGGTAATTTCTTGTAGGATGTGGATATATTGAATCATAATCAGGTTTTTGCATAGTTATTTAGCTGATAATAAGATGTTATTATTTTATCATGTAGTAAGTATTATTACATATAATCCACTTTAAAGTAGTATTTTTTTTTAATAAAATATGAATACATGATAGGTGTAAAATATGTAACAAGATATATGCTTAAAATCAGAATGTTAAGATCAAAAACAATAGAAAGCAAAGCTAAGGTAATACAAACTGAACCGCCAATTATATAAAACCAATCACTTAGATAATGTTTAATAACTATGGTTAAGTCTTCATTTTTGTTAATTAGAATTTGATGTTTTGCTTTCCAAAAATCCATTTTGAAGTAAACATCATATAGTCCTTGATTTATTATAACTTCCTTTGTTTGATTCCCTTTTAATAACAGAACTTTATCTGCAATTGTGATTTTCAATTTGCGAAGAGGAAATATTCCTCTTCGCATAATTTTCAGTTTGCTCATACCAAGTTATCTTTTCAGTTTATTCAGCATATGCACAAACCACACCTGCGACTGACATTGCAAGAGCAGTTGGTCCAAAAATCAATGCCCCAATTGGGCCAAAAAGGCTACCTACACCAGCTGCCGCACCAATAACTGCAATTGCTTTAACCGCCTTGTCGCTACATGCTCCACCTTCAATATTTTCTAATTGTTCAATTTCTAATTGTTTCATGATATTATCATTTATATATTTTTTTTAATACCCAATTCTCACTCAACCAGTATTTAACTTGCCCATCAGGTTAATGCCCCATTGTTGGCTAAATTGCATGGCTTCCTGTGATAAGAGGGTTGTTTTAGTAACCAGCTTTTGCCTATGGGCTTTCGAAAAAGCTGATCAGTTCTTTTACGTCACCGTGGGCAAAATGCTTTTTTTTAAGAGACACCATTTTTGGTGAGGTTTTTTACTTTTTTTAGAATACCTCAGTTTTGAGGCTGCTCCAAACGGAGTTATGAACACCCGGCCTTGTAATCCTCAGCTGGGTTAGGATCTGCTCGTACATTGTGTTGTACGTTTCGCTCGAGTCGTAAATGTTTAAAACCTTTCAAGATTTTTGTCGTAATTACTTTGTGCATTTACACAAAAGAGGGCCAATAGCATGCCTGACAAAAAGCTTATAGATACGTATCTCATTTGAGAAGGTTTTATGTCACTACAAATTAATAGCATTTGAGTGCAAGTGAGTTGCACTCTTAAATAAAATTAAACTTTTTCTGGTTTTTCCTCAAAAAAATAGGTACGCCTGTATTTACAATACTTAATTTCGTATCCTTCACATCTTAGAATTTCAAGGTAGTTAAAGAGTGTTCGACGTGAAAAACACAGTTTCTCTGCTACCTCTTCGGCAGTTCCGGTATGTTCAAGGTCGATTAAGGCTTTCAACCTTTCCTTTCGGGTTAAGAATTCAATGTAGTTCATTGTGCGTTCATTTGGTGAAACATATTTTTTTATTATTCCCATTCGATGGGCAGAATCTTATCGTTAATGGTTAAGCCAGATTTAACTTCGGTTATTGTACCATTCGATATACCGGTTACAATAAGATTCTTGTTCTTATTATTCATTGAATCAATGGTTTCAATAAAAATTGAATCATTCTTATAGTTAATATATTTTTCTTCTACACAGAGTACGTTGTCGGCGTTGTCGGTTATATATTCTGCCACCACAGTGAGCCCGGTTTTAACATCAAAAGAATCGTAAGGAAAATCAATAGAAGCTTCAAAGTTAAACTGAATTGTATTTTGTTCTTCATTGGCATGGGGATCTATACGGATAACTTTTCCATTGCACTTTAGCTCACGATAGGCTCCAATGGTATAATATAACATTTGTCCTGTTTTCAGACTAACGATGTCATATTCGTTTAATTTGCCTTTAAATATTAATTTATCCATAGCTGACACAATTGCTATGGTAGAACCTTCACTTTGCGTGTGTCGTTTCATAATCGACTGGCCATTTTTAACGGGAAGTTTGGTTATTACACCGTTAGCGGTCGATGTAATTACATTATTCTCTTTCTGGTCTTCATCAAGATAGCCTTCGAGTAGTAACAACAAATGCTTTTGAGCAGCCTTATATTCCAATTCCTGTATTTCCAACCGGCATTTGGCTTCTTCAATCTGGGATGTTGATATGCCTCCTTTTTCAACAAGATTGAATTGCCTGTTGAAGTCGTTTTTGCTTATTTCGTATTCTATTTGAGCCCTTTTAAGGTTTTTTCTGGCATCTTCAATTTCTAATGGTTCAGGGGCTGGTTTTACTTTGGCAATGGGCGAATCAACATTAACAGTATCACCCACTTCAATAAACACCTCTTCTATTATCCCCGAAACGCTCGATTTTATTTCAATTACTTCGGCAGATATCAGGACGCCTGCTATCTTATTCCGTACTTCAATGTTTCCAATGAATGGTTTTCCAAGAATAGAATCCGGGATGTTACTATCCATTTGTTTTGTTTGCCATACTATTAACACTATAACACATACCAGCAACAGTACAAATACAATATTTAGCCAATTTCTTTTTATCATCATTTCTAAATCAATAATTTATTCATACCGTATGGCATCGATAGTGCTTATCTCGGTCGCTTTTTTTGCAGGTAATAAACCTGCTATAATACCGCACATTACCAGCAAAATGAATGCAACAATAATTGTTAGCCAATTAGTACTGATGTCTTTTATTAAAAAGTCATCGTTAACCAAAACATTTAGAATATATTTAAGTGCAAAAATTACAATGCTGCCAAGCATTGCACCAATAATTCCTGCCAACAATGTTATGGTAACTGTTTCGGTAAGAATCATTGATAAAATTTGGTTCGTGGTAGCCCCTACTGCTTTTCGTATGCCAATTTCGTTAGTACGTTCATGTACTACCACAAACATGATGTTGGTAATCCCTATCATGCCGGTTATTAACAAACAAAAGCCAATGAACCACAAGAATATATTCAACCCGGTAAATATTTTTTGAAATGATTTGATTTGTTTATCGAAATTGAAAATGTATAAAGCATCTTTATCAGAAGTGTCAAACCCTAAATGCCTTCCCAAGTAGGTTTTTAGATAATTTTCTGCCTTTTCGGTATCTTTTGTTTTTAATGACATTCCAAGAACATTAAATTCCCAGCCTGTGTTAAAGCATGTGTTTACAGTTTGCAAGGGCATGAAAATGATATTTTGTTCTGCCTGGTCAAAAAGTGATCCCTCTTTTAGTGTGCCAACTACTAAATAAAGATAGTTGTCAATAATCAGATATTCTCCAATAGCTTCACTTTTATTAAATAGTTGTTCTTTTATTCTTTTACCAATAACAACTACTTTTCCTTTTCTAAAAACATCACCTTCGTTTAAAAGCCTTCCCTTATCAGTTTCTAATTTTTTCAATTGAAAAAAGTCAGGGTAAATTCCTTTTATTGATACACTCGTTATTTTACTTTTGTAAGCCACCTGTTTTTGAAATTGAAACTCCGGGCTAATTGCTTTTATTAAGCCTGAAGAGTTGTTTTCCAAAAGGTTTAGCGTTTGAGTGTCAAAATAAATAGCTTTGGAATACTTGTTATTTCCGCGTTCTATAGATGTATAACCACCATAAATCCATACACTTTTCTCAACAAAACCACTTAACAACTGTACAACACCTTTTTCTAAGCCATTACTAACACCAAGCAGTATTATAAGGATAAATATTCCCCATGCAACACCAAAGCCGGTAAGTAATGCACGTAGTTTCTTGTGCTTTAATGAGTGAAGTATTTCTGGTATTGTATTTAATATTGTTGTTGGCATAGGATAATGACATACAAATTCAAAGTTGTTAAATATTAAGATTTATTTTGTGCCGGCTGTTAAAGCTGGCTTGCCCGGTGGCTGTTCTGTTCGCGAAAAGTGGATTGGCTGCCGGGCTTGATCTTTTGAGAATTCTCAGATGCTAAGTTAGGTGAGTACCGTCCAGAAAAAAGAACGGAACTAAAATATTTAGGTTTTTAACCATTGGATTAAGAAGCATCCATGTTACCATCAGCCGCCAGTTTCAAAGGGAAGAAAGCTATCTATTCCTACACAGATCTGATTTGCCTTATCTTTTAAGTGTTAAAACCCATTGTTTATAGTTCAGAGCTGACGTCGCATTCTTCTTGTTTGAGCCACCATTGATTTTTAACGTGGTATTCCGATCAACCACAAGAATGGGGGGTTGTGTGATGATTCGTTTATTGCCGGTGTAAACAAACGAGTGCTTACTTCTACTGTATTTTATGTCTACATTGAACGTTTTCAGATCGTCAAGTTCAATAAATAACTGACTTCTGGAGATGCCTAATTTTTCTGCAAATTCTTCCGCATTTCCTGTCTTTTCGATTTCAATCAATTTGGACATTTTTTCAATTACATAGATTTTTTTGTCCAGTTTCATGACTACTAGTTTTTTTGGGCATTAGTTTATTCCTTTTTTCGAAAAAAGGTTACCCTGTATTTTCGAAAAGTTGATGAAATACGTTATAGCGGTGGTGAAGTGTAATGTTTTGTAGATGAGTCGTATTACTTGTTGTAGGGCAAGCCCATGCTTCCATCCTCCGAAGCTTTATCGGAAATAGTTGAAGATGACAGGGGCGCTTGATTGGGCACGGAGTGGCCCGGCCATTTACAGTAGAAAAAGCAGGGATGATACTTTCCCAAATATCCAAGGGCCATGTTAAAAGCCCATGTTCAATCATCTTTGCACACAGGCTGGCACGATGCAGCTCATTCAGCGCCCCAGCGCTTGCTGATGCTTAGCATGGCGCCCCAGCGCGTTTCGTATAGTTGGCCGTAATCGGCAGCCAGTGCAGCCGAAATCTCAAAGGGCAGGCGGGGAGTGTTGGCCTTGAGTCGAACTAGTCCTGAGAACTGGTTGCGTTGTGGGTCGTAAGGCACATTAAAGGTGCCAAAATTTTTGGAGTAAGTGAGATAAGCCATCCAGCCCAACCAGGGTTTAATGTTGCCCCTGGCACCCAGATGGTGCATTTTAATGCGGGTATTCAGAATGGCGTTTTTTCCGGGTTCACTGATCACCGGGGCAAACAGGGGCGAGCTCATGGCCATGCCTTCATAAGTATGCCCTGTGCGGTAAACACCGTGGTTATAATAGTTGTCTCTTCCGGTCATT
Organism: Roseimarinus sediminis; assembly: GCF_050433125.1. Lineage (NCBI taxonomy): Bacteria > Pseudomonadati > Bacteroidota > Bacteroidia > Marinilabiliales > Prolixibacteraceae > Roseimarinus > Roseimarinus sediminis. Next base: position 416,746 of record NZ_JBNPXV010000002.1, read on the forward strand.
ACTCCAATAATGTGCAAATGACCACTTTGGTCGGTGCTAAACAGGTACTCCCAGATGAGCTGTTGCAGCCATCCGTCATCGCTGATTTCGACAAACAAACCATAAAGGTTGTCTTCCCAGTTGAAGAGTTCCATGCCCGAATGATCTTCAAAGGGATGGTTAATGTAGAAGGTGGCCTGTTTGCCGGCAAGGGGAAATTGTGTTTCGATGCGGTACGAGCCGTACTGATTCCCGGCCACATTCAACTGGTCGGTCATGGGAAAGTTGGAAGTACCCATGCCGCCGGTCACATAGGTCAGGTAATCGCGGAAGCTGTCGGGCAACTGTCCGTAATCGGGTGAGTTGCCGCCCCACATCACAAAGTGATCGAGGCCCAGCATGAATGACCAGCGGGGGGCCAGCTGTGCTTTGAGGTACAGCGACTTGTGATGCAGGCGGGTGTTTTCGACGGTGCGCACATCGTTGAGCAGGCCTTCATCGTATTCGGCCTTGAAGCGGAACCAGTTTTTCCAGAACAGAAAGGGGATGAACTCCTGGGTTCCAAAGCGGATGCGGGGATGGGGGCGGGCATTGTTGCTGCGGTCGATGTGGCCGTTGGTGGAGGAAATGCCGCCAAAGAATTCCTTTTCGGCAAAGCGGCCACCTTCGAGCTGCCAGTTCCATAATTTGAAGCGCAGGTAGGCCTGGTTGAAGTGGTAGTCGAATTGGTCGGAATGGCGGGCGATGGCCAGCGCTCCTGCTTCGAGTTGCAGGGGACTGCCTCCTAGTCGCTGGTTTTGATATTGTCCGTTAAGCAATAGCAGCTGATTACTGCGGCTGTGAATGTTGTACAGGCCATTCTGATTATGCCCCAGCCAGAAAGGCAGGCTTTCGGCTGTTGAAGCCAGCACCTGTGCACTGCCACCAATCTGAAACTGGGCATGCATGCTTGTTGACATGACCAGCAATAAAAGAACTACTAAGGTGTATCTCATAAACTGCTTGTATGCTACAGGGCCAGACTCCTTTGTTTTTTCGCCAATGGAGCCTGGCCTGCCTCGTTAAAGATAGGCTTTAATGAGTTGTTTGGGAAGAAAAAGTCGTTGGTGTTCATCGTCGGGACTGATTTTGCGGTTAAAGAGGATGACCAGTTCGAGGATGGTTGACATTACCAGGGCTGTTACAAAGATGAGACCTGTAAGTGCCAATACGCCAAAGTATTGTTGTAGAATAAGACTTCCGGCAATGAATATGGTATTCACAAAGAAAATCAGCGCCGTGGCCTGCAGGTGGGTAAAACCAAGCGTAAGCAGACGGTGGTGAATGTGGTTTTTGTCGGGCTTAAAGGGCGACTTTTTGATGATCATTACGCGCAGCACAAAAACCCGCAACACATCGAACAGGGGATAGGCCATAAAGCCGATGAGCACGGCCGGTACCGATTTGATGAGGTAACTGCCGGTGTAAATGGCATTGAACTCATTGAATTTGGCAGCCAGCACAAAGATCATGGTTCCCACCAGCAGGGAGCCGGTATCGCCCATGAAAATCTTGTTTTTGTTTCCAAATACGTTGAACATGAAAAAGGCCAGGCTGGCACCTGCCAGCGAAAAGGAGATCAGTGCATATTCGGGCAGGTCGATGAGCGAAAACCAGATGCCCATTACTGTTGAAATTTGAACTGCCAGTGAGGATGCCAATCCGTCGATGCCGTCGATGAGGTTGAAGGCATTGATGATGACGATGCCTACAAAGAAGGTCAGGATGGTACCGGGTACCATGCCAATGTTATTCAATCCGAATACGCCATAGAGGTGTTCGAATCGGAGGTTGACAAAGAAGGCAATGATGAAAATGCTGAAAGTGAGTGCCAGTAGTTTGGCATTGGGTGAAATTCCTACCAGGTCGTCTTTGATGCCTGCAAAGAAGGTAACCAGCAGGGCTGCAAAGATGAATTTCAGATCGTAGAAGGGAAAACCGTCACCACCAAGGGTAACGCCGAGTGTCATCCCAATAAAAATGGCAATGCCTCCCAGGGTGGGAACGACTCTTTTAGCTACTTTTCGGGGATCGGGTTTGTCAAACAGGTCTTTTACCTGTGCTACCTTAACAATCTGAGGGATGCTGATGGCTGTAAATGTAAAGGCTATTACTGCAACCAAAATAAAATAGATCAAATTTTCCATAGGTTTACTGCTGTATCAAGTATTTTGTTTGCGTTGGGTTAGGACATTTTAAACGTGATCAAAACAAGCTGACCCTGCTTTTGTTCATGCCCTGTATCGCTTTAAATGTCATGTAGACTGCATGTTTGTCTTAATTGATAAACGATGGGGTCTGGCTGACCTTTGTTTGCCGGCACCTGGTTCTTACTTACCCGGGAGGAATTATTCAGATTCCTTAAAACCTTGATGCCTTTTGACAGAAACAAAGCTAAGACAAATTGGATAAAATGTAAAGTAAATTGTGTGAATGATAGCAATTATTGAGTGAATGGCAACTTTTGGTTAGCAAATGGAAAAAAATGCCGGGTACAAAAGCCAATAATCAGCTGGCAGATGGCAAGAATCAGGACAGAAAAAAACGAAGGATGGTCACCCCGGTGCCATCCCTTGTTTTTTAGATCTTTTTCCCCTCCTGTTTATTACGGGTTGAGAAGCCAATGAAGAAGTAGAGCGGACTGATGCCTGATATACTGGTCAATATCAATACAATTGCGTAAAAAACCATCACCGGTCCGAGTGTGCCCGAAAGTTCACCTAGTAAATAGAGAAGCAGGAGCACTGCAGCAATCACCAGTCTGACTGCCTTGTCGAGATTACCCATGTTCTGTCTCATCTTTCAATACTAACAGGTACGTAATATTAAACAGTGCTCACTAATAAAAGGTTTCTTTTAAGGCATTTCGGAAAACTGCTGTAAAACATCTTTTCCGAAAACGTTTGCGATATCGTTTGCGTGGTTTTTTTCACCTGGGTCCCCTTGCAAAGCCAATCATTTACGCTCATTTTTTCCTTTATTTGCCGAAAGCACAATAATTAAACTGTCAACATGATGAACTGGAATGTTTGTAGAAATAAAATCGTTTTTTCGCTTTTAGCCCTCTTCCTTCTGCAGGGATGCAAGCCCTGGCCGGTCGATGAAAACTCGGTGGCACCCGGTGCACCCGGTGAAGCACCTGTTTGGGCCTATGCGGGCAAAACCGGAATTGGCACCTCGTACGAGGCCTATGTCGACGGGCAATACGCCGAGAATGAAACGACAGGCACAGTTTCAAAAGTTTGGTTCTCACTGGCCAAAGGCATTTTAACTGAAACCATGTACGGCCTGATACACGAGGCGCAAATCAAGGAGCTCCAGTTTGTTGTCAGTGGAAAGGGTTTTGTCGATTTTGAAAAGGATGCGACCGAAAGTACCATCGAATACCTGTATACCGATGAGGCCGGCAGGCCTTTGTCGCTGGCTTACCGGGTTATTACCCGCGATAAGGAAGGAAAGTATGAAATTGAAAAACATCTGTTTACTCATCCCGACAGGCAGGCTTTGTTTGTGCGCACCTACTTCAGGGCCTTCGACGAAACGGTCGTTCCCTACCTCTATCTGAATCCGCATGTAAACAATACCGGGAGCGACGACAAGGCCCGGGTAAGCAGGAAAACACTGGTGGCATCGGAAGGAAATGTTAGTCTGACCTTATTGAGCAGTCGTGCATTTGAGTCGGCTTCGGCTGGTTTTGTGGGGCATTCCGATGGATTGAATGAACTGAAAGCCAATGGCCATTTGAGTCAGCTGTATGCTTCAACAGGCGATACCACCGGCAATGTGGCCATGATTGCCCGCCTGGATGAAGTGAATAACAGCGAAGTTCAATACGATTTTGTAATCGGCTTTGGTGAGAACGATGACGCAAGTTATACAGAAGCTGCTGCCACCCTGAAAGAAGGTTACGACAAGGTACTTGCGAAATACAACGGCACAGGCACATTTACCGGTTGGAGCGATTATCTGGCTGGTTTGGATCAACTGGAAAAGCTGAGCACGATGTCGACCGACGGAGGAAAGCTTTTGTATGCCAGTGCCTTGGTGCTCAAGGCTCAGGAAGATAAAACCCATGCCGGAGCGCTGATTGCCTCCTTGTCGAATCCCTGGGGTGAAACGGCTTCGGCTGCCGAGCCTGCTACAGGATACAAAGGCGTTTGGCCCCGCGATTTCTATCAGTGTGCCATGGCGTTCATGGCCATGGGCGATGAGGCAAGCCCGCGGGTGGCCTTTGAATACCTGAAAAAAGTACAGGTGAATGAAAACACACCCGGCAACAAGGGCGTTGGTGGCTGGTTCATGCAGAAAACCCACGTCGATGGCGAAATGGAATGGATCAGTATTCAGCTCGATCAAACGGCCATGCCCATCATGCTGGGGTGGAAACTTTGGAAGAAAGGTATTTTGGATGATGAGCGCGCCATTTACTGGTACAACAACATGTTACGCGATGCCGCCGTATTTTTGGTCGATGGTGGTGAGGTGGACCTCGACTGGAACAATACCATTATCACGCCGCCCGTAACCCAGCAGGAGCGTTGGGAAGAACAAGCCGGCTATTCTCCTTCGACCATGGCAGCCGTCATTTCTGGTTTGGTGTGTGCTGCCGACCTGGCCGATCTGGCCGGCGATCAGGCACAGTCGGCACGTTATCTGAAGGCTGCCGATGCCTATGAACAGCTCATCGAGGAAGTGCTGTTTACCAAAACCGGTGTTTTCAATCAGGGGGCTGCCAACGGGGAGTATTTCATCAGGCTGAGCCGCAACGACAATCCCGACGACCACGAGCCACTGGCTGCCAACAATGGCAAAGCGGGGCTCGACGAAACCATGATCCTCGATGCCGGTTTTCTCGAACTGGTGCGCTACGGCGTGCGCAGTGCCACGGCTCCTTCCATCGTGGAATCGCTGCCTGAACTCGACAGCCAGGAGCTGGAAGAGAATCTGAAAGTGAAATACTACTTTACTTTTGGCAACGACAGCACGCTTTATCCCGGTTGGCGACGCTATGGTAACGATGGTTACGGTGAGGATGTGACCAATGGAGCCAATTATGGCCTGATGACTCCGGGACAGCGGGGCCGGGTTTGGCCCTTCTTTACCGGCGAGCGGGCTCATTACGAACTGGCCAAATCGCTGAAAAGCAATGAGTCGCCTGCAATCGATCAGCTTAGGACGACCTATGTGAAAGCCATGGAGTATTTTGCCAACGAAGGGCTCATGTTGCCCGAGCAGGTTTGGGACGGGGTAGGCGTGGCTCCTGAAGGATATCAAAAAGGGGAAGGAACCAATTCGGCTACTCCGCTGGCATGGACCCATGCCGAGTATGTTAAGCTCTTGCGTTCACTCAGCGATGAACAGGTGTGGGACCGCTATCCGAATGTTGAAAGCCGGTATGTGAAATAGTACGCCGCTTATTTTCCCATCCATAATTTGAAGGCCGAAGCTTTTAGCCGGCTTACGGTGATTTTCTGACCAAAGGGTGCTTTCAGCTTTACCACCAGTTTGCCTCCGAAGAAATCTTCGAAACGGGCAATGCTGTTGATGTTGATCAGGTGTTTCCGGTCGGTACGAAAAAAGCTGTCGGGATGAAGCTGTTCTTCTAAGGACTCGAGGGTGAAATCGACAATGTGAAATTTATTGTCGAAGGTGACGGCTGTGGTGATCTTGTTTTCACTGAAAAAGTAAGCCACTTCAAGGGTGTCAATTTTGTAATAATGCTTTCCGGTCGAAATCATAAAACGTTGGCGGTATTCTTTTTTTCCTTCTTTGATAGCAGCCAGCAATTTGTTATAGTCGGGAATTGTTTGGGCGGCTTCCTTCTTCATGCGGGCTTCAAATTTCTGCAGGGCATCTGCCAGTTCTTCTTCCTTAATGGGCTTCAGCAGGTAATCGATACTGTTCACCTTGAAGGCGCGAATGGCATACTGATCGTAGGCCGTGGTGAAAATAACGGCACTCTCAAGTTGCAGCTGCTCAAAAATTGAAAAGCAAATGCCATCCGAGAGCTGAATGTCCATCAGAATCAGATCGGGCACTTCCAGTTTGAGCTGCTCAACGCTTTCGTTGACACTTTCATAAATTCCTGTAATCGTCCATTGTGGGCGGATTTCCTCAATCATGCCCTGGAGCAGGCGCTGATTGTAGGGTTCGTCTTCTATGATTACCAGTTTCATTCGTTTTGGTTCGTATTGGTTAAAGCTTAAAGAAGCGGTATTTCAACGCTGAATTGCTCGTCGTTTTGTTTGATCACCACCTGTTGTTCGCTAATCAAAGCATAGCGTGACACGAGGTTCTTCAATCCATTGTGACTTGAATAGGTCGATTCTTTAGGCTGTAAGTTATTTTCGATCACCAGGCTGCGTTTCTGTGTGAAAATTCGGATGTTCAGTGCTTTGTTTTTACCGACGATGTTGTGTTTGATCGCATTTTCGACCAGTAATTGCAACGACAGGGGGGGGATGGCACTGTTAAGCAGCTCCTTATCGATGTCGATCTCCACCTGTAAACCACTGCCTAAGCGTTCTTTGTGCAGGCTGATATAGGCTTTGATGAATTCCAGTTCGTCTTTTAACTGAACAGTTGTTTTGTCTTTGCATTGAAGAACATAGCGATAGCTGTCGGTAAAATTCTGAGTGAACGCAACAGCGGCCTGCGTGTCGTACTGTATCATCGATTTCAGTACGCTCAGATTGTTGAACAGAAAATGGGGGTTGAGCTGGTCCTGCAGGGCGTTGTAATCGTTCATCAGCTGAACCTGCCGCAGGGCTTCCACTTCCTTTTGTGCCGAAATCCAGCGTGCCGTAATACGCAAACTGATGGCGATTACAATGAGAATGAAAATAAAAACAAAACCAAAAGCAAACATCAGCCAGGTAATGGGCTGGTTAATCACATCCACTGCTTTAAGCTGATGCTGAAAATAGACAATCGCCAGAAAGCCGATCAAAAGGCTGAGCAGTAAATGCAGCAGGGCCCGTAACACCACCTTTGAGGGAATGGGGAAATAACGTTCGGCAAGGTTGTCGGTCAGCACATTAATTTCGCTGATAATATTAAAAATGATGACCACCTTAATGTATTGTGCCAATGGGATTGTCATGGTATCTCCCCCCACAATGGTGTCGGCAATGAACATAAAGAGCAGGGCCACAAGCGATACCGTAACCAGCCTGAACAAGATGCTTTTAGGCTGGTAAGACGAAAGCTGGCTGATGAATTGCAGTTGCTTGTTTTCCATGCTGTTGATACTTTGCGTGTAAAGATCGTAAAATTCTTCGAGGCAAATACTTTCTCCTCAAAAGCTTCGCGGTAAAGCAGCGCAGGTTCTTTCACAAATATTTATAATGAGCTGCTCCCCATGGGGCGTGCTTTTGGCTTTACTGCTTTAAATTGCCTGTGGCTTTTAACCAGGCACTTTCTTTCATTTTGTAGTCGGTTTTTGAATCGATTAATTCATTGTGGGCGCTTTGCCACTGAGCCTGTGCTTCGAGCAAATTGGGCAGAATTTCAAGCCCTGTTTCATAATTGTCTTTGCTGATGCGCAGGTTTTCGTCGGCCTGCTTCTGTGCTTCTGTGGCCATTTCGACCCTTAAGGCGGCATCGCGAAGATTAAGCCTGGCCTGTTCGCTTTCAAGCTGCATGAGCCGGCTGTTTCGTTCCAGCTCGAGGGCTTTGATGGCCTGTTCGCTTTTGGCCGATTGTATTTTTTTCATGCCTTCACCCCAGTGGAAAAGCGGGATTTTAACCGAAGCCATCACACTCATGCTTCCATTGGTATATGCTTCGCTGTTGACCTCGATACCGCCCAGGTAGTTGTAACCCACACTTACCCCGGCTGTTGGCAGAAAATCGGCCCGGGTGAGTTTTACCTGTTGTTCGGCCATTTCGAGCTGCTTCTTTAGCAGAAAGAATTCAGGTCGTTGGCTGACTGCCGATTCATGATTTTCTTCTATGAAAGGTGTTATACTGATCACACTGTCGGTGGCAATGATTGCAGTGTGGTAATCGAGCCCGGTGATGCGACACAAGGCCATGCGGGTGAGTTCGTGTCCGCTGCGGGCTTTTTGCAGCTGTAGTTTGGCCTCATTCAGTTTTACCTGTGCTTTCAGTACCTCGTTGCGTGTTGTCATGCCGGTTTCGTAAGCATCGTTAATGGTGGCTACCAGCTCTTCGAGCAGCTTTGTATACACTTCGGCCAACTTTACCTTTTCCTTCACCGATACATAAATCCAGTAGGCCTGATCGGCTTCGTACAGGGCATTCATCTTTTGCAGACTTCTGTTTTCACCAGCCATCTCAAGCCCCAGCGAGGCCATCTTGTTGCCTGTAACGATTTTACCTCCCGTAAACAATGGCTGTTCGAGTGAGATGCCCGCTATGTAGGCGCCCTGCAGACTTATTTCGAGCGGGAGCCAGGCATACATATTGAAAACCGGATTTCCGTCGGCTCCAACTACAGGTTCGCCCGTAGCCGGGTTGATCATGATGTTGGGCTGAAGTTCGCCTGAGGACATGTCGGGTACCGCTGTTGGCATGTACAACTCCTGTTCAAACGATTCGTTGAGGTAGATGCCGGTGGCCGAGCCCGAAAGCGAAGGCAGGAAGTTGGTTCTTACAGCTGCCTTTTCTGCTTTTGCCTTTTCTACCTGCAGGTCGGCAATTTTGAGCAGTTCACTTTGCTGTAAGGCCAGTGTACGGCAACTGTCGAGCGACAGTTTTTGCTGGGCTGGCAGTCCTGGCGAGAGGATGAGCAATAGGATGAATGGAAATATCTTGTTCATTTTTTTCTCTTTTAAATGTTAATCAATCAAAGCCTTTCAATTTTGCCTTTGTATTCGCTTCGGTCCACCTTAAACAATACGGCATACAAAATGGGGACAAAAACGAGGGTGATGAGCGTACCCACTAACAGACCGCTGATTACTGCCACTGCCATGCTGCTGTACATCGGATCGCGAAACAGGGGAAGCATGCCCAGCATGGTGGTTAAGGAAGCAAGAATTACAGGGCGCGTACGGGCGATGGTTGCATTGATTACCGCGCTGAAACGGTCACTTCCCTCCACAATTTGTTTTTCGATTTCATCGAGCAGAACGATCGAGTTTTTAATCAGCATACCCATTAAACCAAAGGTGCCAATAATGGCAATGAAAGTGAAGGGCGATCCGGCCAGAATCATTCCCGGAACAATACCAATGGCAGCCAGTGGTATACAGGCCAGCACAATGAAGGGCTTGCGCAAATCGTTGAACAGGAGAATCAGGATCAGAATGATGAGCATGATGGCGATGGGCATGTAGCTGAAGATGTTGGTCAAGGCATCCTTCTGAAGATCGTACTCGCCGAGCCATTTCATCTGGTATCCATCGGGCAGCTCGATGGCCTTCATTTCCTTCAGCATCGTTTTGCGTGTGAGTGCAGGACTGAACTGATCGGCCGGATCGCATTGTGCTTCAATCGAACGTTTCCCGTCGGTGCGGTGCACTACGCTTTCGTCCCATTCCATTTCAATGCCCCGGCTGATGGCACTCAAAGGCACCGGACTGACAATTTCCTTTGTTAATTCTTCCTGCGATTTTGAACCGTAAAACACCTCGGTAATGCTGTTGATGTCGACGGTGCCCAGGTTGGGTAGCATGTTCCATACCGGGATGTCGTCGAGCTGTTCGATGTTGGTGCCATCGCTATGCATGGTACGCAGTTTGATGGTGTAAGCGGTTTCGCCTTCGTAGTATTTTCCTACAGGAAGACCTTCACTTGCAGCCAGCAGTGCATTGCTTACATCCGAACGGCTGGTGCCTGTGCGGCGAGCCAGGGTCTGGTCGTATTTGGCTACCATCGATTTGGCCATGGGTTCCCAGTTGTCCGAAATGGTATACTTGTCGGTGTACGGATTGGCACGCATAATGGCCTGCGCCTGTTCACTCAGATTGCGCAGTACGGCCGGGTCGGGACCTGTAAATTCTACTTCAACCGTGTGCGACGATTTGATTGACAGGTTGTATTTACGGATGCGGATTTGAGCATCGGGGAAATTTTCGTGCAGATAGCGACTGATGACCGGCTTCATTTTGACCATGGTTTCGTAATCGTCGAAATTGACAATCAATTCACCATAACTGTCGGATGCCTCGCCCATGGCCCTTACCAGACTGTAGCGGGTGGGGGTCATGCCCTGACTGCTTACCACCATTTTCACTTCTTCGAGTTGAAGCAGATCATTGCTTATGAGCTGCAAATCCTCGTTCACCTTGGAGGGACTGGTCCCGTCGGGCATTTTGTATTCAACATACACCTGGTTGTAGTTGAAATCGGGGAAGAAGGTTTGTTTGATATTTTTGAAGTTGTAGATGCTTAGCGCCATCAGTACGGTGGTTGCAGCTACCGTGGCAATTTTGTGGGTCATCAAAAAGGCCAGAACGCTGCGTAAGGTGCGGTAAAGTCGACTGGTGTAAGGATCGGTATTCTGTTTGCTTTTTTTAATCTTCAAAAATTTCTCACTAAAAAGCGGCACCTGGGTAAGGGCCAGAATCCAGCTTACCAGCAGCGAAATGCACAAAACAATGAAAAGGTCGCGGGCATAGGTTCCTGCCGTATCTTTTGAAAGGTACACCGGAAGAAAGGCCGAAACTGCAATGAGTGTGGCTCCCAGCAGAGGAATGGCTGTTCGTTTGGCCGGGTTAATCAGTGCTTTTTTGCGTTTTACCCCTTTTTGCAGGTCCACAATGATCCCATCGAGGACTACAATGGCATTGTCGACCAGCATGCCCATGGCAACAATGAAGGCGCCAAGTGAAATGCGCTGCAGGGTTCCGTCGGCTGCCAGCAGAATGGGGAAGGTGGCCAGAATGGTGAGAATGAGTCCGGTACCAATAATGATCCCTCCGCGCAGTCCCATGGTCAGCATCAGTACCACAATAACAATTAGTACCGAGGCAATCAGGTTCCACATAAAACCATGAACCGAGTCGCGCACTTTATCGGGCTGGAAGAATATTTTCTGTGCTTCGAAGCCCGCAGGAAGCTCATGCAGCAGTTCGTTCATGCGTTCATCGACCCTTTCGCCCAGCTTGATGATGTTTTCACCACTTTCCATCGAAAGGGATAGTCCCAGGGCTTTTTCATTGTTCACAAACAGGGTATTGCGCAGGGGTTGACTGTAGCCTTTTTCGATGGTGGCAATGTCGCCCAGCCTGAACTGTTCTCCATCAATACCCTGGATGATCAGTTCCTGTAAATCGCCGATCGCTTTCAGCTGGTCGTTTACCTGAACGCGCAGCCTTTGATTGCCACTTTCGAGGGTGCCGGGATACACCATTTGGTTCTGCCCCGCAATGGCCGACATGATCTGGATCGGGAAGACGCCCAGCTCACCCATTTTTTCGACCGAGATCATGACATCCACAACGGGGGTTTGCTGGCCATAAATTTCTACACGTCTTACTCCCTCCACTTCGAGCAGTTCGCTTTTCAAAAGACGGGCGTAGTCATACATTTCCTGATAGGAATAACCATTGGCCGTAAGACCATAAAACATGCCGTACACATCGCCAAAATCGTCGATGACCATGGGGGGCTGAACCCCTTCGGGCAGTTTGGCCTGTGCTGCCTCTACCTTGCGCCGCATAAAGTCCCAGCGTTGCTGGATTTCCTTTTGAGGAACGGTCATTTTCAATTCTACGGTAATCATCGACACATTGGCAGCTGATTTCGACAGGATGGTATTGATGTCGGCCAGGGCACTTAACTCATTTTCGAGTACACTGGTGACCTGCATTTCGACATCGTGGGCCGAAGCTCCCGGGTAGATGGTGATGACCCGTGCCTGCATGATCTGTATTTCAGGATCTTCTAGTTTGCTGATCGAGTCGTAGGCCAGTACGCCCCCCACCACGATGCAAAACAGCAGGAAGTAAAACAGTGTTTTCTTTTTGAAAACCAAAGCTGACAGATGCATTATAACAGCCCTCCTATGTTTGTTTCAGAAGTTTTTTCCACTAAAGCAACCTTTTCTCCCTCGGTGAGGGCATTGACTCCTGCGGTCACGATCAGGTCGTTTTCACCGATTCCCGAAAGAATGCGTATGTTGCCCTTGCCTGTTAGTCCGTCGGTTTCGACCTGGCGGCGATGAACCGTTTTTGTTTTGGGTGTGTACAACCAAACACAGCTTTTTCCCTGGTAGTTAAATACCGCTTTCAAGGGAAGATTGAGCGGAAGCTCATGGTGGTTACGGTAGCTGATGTTGACCAAAGCACTCATGCCGGGAGTAAACTTAGAAGCTGCATCGGGCGACAGGCTGAAGCTGAAGGTGTACAGCTGGTTGTTGCTTGCTTTGCGGCTGTATCCGGTCAGAATTAAAGGACAGGCATCGGCCGCTATTGCTTCCTGTTGAAGGCTAAAGCCAGTGAAATGATTGCGTTGCAGGTACACTTCGAGGGGGACATCCACCTCGATTTGCAGGGCGCTGCTGTTGAGCAGGGTGGCCAGTGTCATTCCGGTGTTAACGAGTTCTTTTTCCTGGTATTTTACCGACTGAATGTAACCGGAAAAGGGAGCGAGCAGCCGGGTGTCGTTCAGCTGATCTTCGGCACGTTGAAGCTGCAAGCGGGTCAGTTTTTCACCTGCTACGGCCTTTTCGTAGTCGTTGGCAGCAACACTTTCGCGTTTTTTCAACTCACTCAGGCGGTCGTATTCAGCTTTAACCTGTTCGTATTGGGCTTTGGCCACGTCGTATTGCAGCTGGTAATCGCGCTGATCGATGGTGGCAATAAGCTGTCCTTTTATTACATAGTCGCCTTCATTTACATGAATTTTGTCAATGGGGCCGGCGACCCTGAAAGCCAGGTTCACTTCGGCTGCTTCTTCAATAATGCCAGAAAAGTTACGGCTTACAATGGTGTCGGCTTTGGCAGGTTTGCTTACTTTCACCTTCCTGACGATGGTTTCCTGTTCTTCAATTTTGGGGGCACAGGCTGCAACGATCAATACAGCCAGCAACATGAGGCTTTGTGTTATTTTCATTCGTTTATATTTCTTAAGTTGCTAATTATCTGTTGGATTAAGATTGTTTTCATTGAATTTTCCGGCTACCCGTATGGAACTTGCCATCCGTCAGCTGACGGAACATTTGTCTGTGAGTGAAATGTATTTCACATGGCTCGTTTCATCTTATTGTGTTTTCGGATAACTTTCCTTTTTTCCTGCAAAGAAATGACAGTGCACGAAGAAATGCTGCATTGATTTACCGAAGTGCTAAAAGTAGCGCGTGAAGTGTGGTGGAATGATGAATGATGAATGATAAATTGTGAATTGTTAATTGTGAATGGTGAAGGATGAATGGTGAATTGTGAATGGTGGCATGTGACTTCTTCGACCGTTGGCTGACGGACGGATCGTCTCCGGAGGCTGCGCTGGGAATAGAAGTTAGATATAAGATGTAAGATGTAAGACAATAGATGTAAGACAATAGATAATAGATAATAGACAATAGATATTAGACTATAGACTATAGATAATTGTACTTCCCTAAATAGAGTTGACCTTTTTTGTTATTAATCTTATTCATTTCAGGTCATATTACTATCGGACAATTATGAGCCTGAGGTTCTTTT